>JAJYJA010000008.1 GCA_021789795.1 Deltaproteobacteria bacterium
CGCCGTTGCCGGCGTTGAGCTGGGAGTCAACCGGATTGTTCTCCATGCCCCAGGACTTGTACATCGCCAGCCGGCCCTTGAACTCGATGTCCTCGGTGGCCTTGACCCGCATGTTGACCCGCAGGCGGTTGGTCCACATGGTGTCGTTCTTGAAATCGGTGGCGGCGGTGGGGGTATAGCCTAGGCCATTGTTCATCCCGGTCAACCCAGCAAAAATAGCCTTACGATCAGCCGCCGGGATATTTTTCATAAAGGAAACCAGCGACTGAGTGTTGCCAAAATATGCGGTCACATCGCCCACGGTTGTACCAGCAGGCATTCCGTTTAGCATGGTGCCCACAGAATTATTGTAAAAAATAGCGGCCAGGTTGTTAGCCTGCTTAGAAGTGAGGCCAGCACCAGTGGCTGCGGCAATGAAATTGGCCTCCGGTGTTACTCTCAGGGCTCCGGCAAGATTTGCGAGGGGTGTTGCGGTCGACATACCGAATGCCCCTAGCAGGTTATTGATATTTGTAGGAGTTCCGGCATTCAGGACATCCGTCACCCCCCGCGCCACATCCAAGGCCGTATAGGCGCTTTCCGACCGCGCCGACAGGTCGTCCAGCCGGGTGCGGAAGTCGCCGGAGAGCTGGATCCGGGAGGCCTCGTCCCACTTCTCCGACTTTTCGTTTAGGGCATCAACCTTGTCGCTGGTGTTCTGCTTGAGATCGGCCATCTCCTTCTGCAAGGCCCCGAGTTCCTTGGTCAGCTTCTCGACCTGGGCCTCGAGATCGGCTTGGCTGGTGGCGCCCGCCGCCGCCGGCCAAGCGAGCAGGGCCGCCAGGGCCAGGGTGGAAATCTTCTTCACCATTGTCATACCTCCCGTTTGTTTTGTTTGTGCCCCATTACCAGGCCGCAGCCCCTTATGCCGCCAGCCTTGTCCACACTTTTTGCGAAAATCCGTCACTTTTCCGTCCCGCCGTCCACCGGGTTGAGGCGGCGGGATACGGGCTGTTATCAATCTCCCAAGACCTGCATCCTCCCGTCGGCGAAATCCCTCCCCCACCGGGCGAAAACGGGAGGCATCCGGGCAGGTTTAATGTCCTACCTAGTAGCACATCTTGACCGGCATGTCAGCATTTAATTTTTTCCTTATTTATTTCATTTTTGCATAACGTAATTTTAACAGACTGTCAAAAGAAAAATCTCCCGCCCGGCGCCCAAAAAAACCTTGCGGGCACCGGCGTCTGTGGTAGGTTGGGCTGCGCGGCCCGCCACACCAGTCGGGGCCTGACCCTTTCCCTCACCGTCGTGCCCCCTGGCCGGCACGCCATAAGCCACCAGACCCCATGTATTTCCAAGACATAATCCTCGAATTGAGCCGCTACTGGGCCGAACAGGGCTGCGTCATCCAGCAGCCCTACGACATGGAGGTGGGGGCCGGCACCTTTCACCCCGCCACCCTGCTGCGGGCCTTGGGCCCCGAGCCCTGGCGGGCCGCCTACGTCCAGCCCTCGCGCCGGCCCACCGATGGCCGCTACGGCGAGAACCCCAACCGGCTTCAGCACTACTACCAGTTCCAGGTGGTGTTGAAGCCCTCGCCCAAGGACGTCCAGGAACTGTACCTAAACAGCCTGCGCCGCTTTGGCATCGACCCCCTGGAGCACGACATCCGCTTCGTGGAAGACGACTGGGAGTCCCCCACCCTGGGGGCATCGGGCCTGGGTTGGGAGATCTGGCTGGACGGCATGGAGGTCACCCAGTTCACCTACTTCCAGCAGGCCGGCAGCCTGGAGCTGTCGCCGGTTACCGCCGAGATCACCTACGGCCTGGAACGGATCGCCATGTACCTGCAAGGGGCAAACAGCGTTTACGACATAAAATGGAACCAGACGGTCAGCTACGGGGCCATCTTCCAGCAGGCGGAACGAGAGTTTTCCGCCTTCAACTTCGAGGAGGCCAACGTCCCGGAGCTCATGCGCTTCTTTGATACCTTCGAGTCCGAGGCCCACCGACTGCTGGGAAGAGAGCTGATCCTGCCCGCCTACGACTACTGCCTCAAGTGCTCGCACACCTTCAACCTGCTCGACGCCCGCAAGGCAATCAGCGTCGCCGAGCGCACCCGCTACATCGGCAGGATCCGCAACATCGCCCGCCAGGTGGCGGCCAAATACACCAGCCAACGCCAGGCGATGGGGCACCCTCTGCTCGCCAGCGCCTAGTATTACTTGACAGTTTACCCCAGCGGTAGTATTCTGCCGTCATTGTGGATGTACTCGTCCAAAGGCCACCCTGGCCTTTGGACTGCAACGCCAAACCGAAAGCTATGCTTCGGCTTGGCTCACAAGATCAAGGCGTTACCGCCGCCGCGAACGGAAAAATAAACGCCAAGTCAAACCCGAGGTCAGAACCATCCGTCTTTTCCAGCCCCAGATTCGCCTCCCCCGACCGGCCAGCCGCACCCAGCCCAGGCCGTTGTCCACTCGACATTTTTCCGGCCACTTTCTTCTCACCACCAAGAACGCCTCCAGGCCCGCCCAAAGGCTGGCCTATCGCCAGCCATGACGCGGCGGCAAGACGGGTGAACGTCCGCGTCTCCCAACGCCGTAGCCCAAAAACATAATCGCACCGAACAACAAGGAAAACAAGCAAAAATGAGTACCGAAACCACCGAAAAACCAGAGTCAGAGACCAGCGCCGACGAGGCGCCCAAGAAGAGCCGTTCCGCCGCCCGCCGGGCCCGCTACAAACGGGCGGCCAGCAAGCGGAAGGCGACGACCCAGCCGGAGACGGCGGGCAACGCCGAGCCTAAAGCCGAAGCCCCCGCCCCAGCGGCCGCCGCCAGCGAACCGGCGGCCCCGGCCGAGAAGCCCGCCAAGAAAGCGGGCCGCAAGCGGAAGCGGGGGGGCTCCAAGGCCAAGGCCGCCCCGGCCCCCCTGGCCGCCCCCGCCGAGGAGGAGGATGCCCCCGAACCGGAAGAGGCCGCCACCCCGGAGTCCGAGGAGCCCGGAGGCCCCCGCGCCATCAAACTCTTGATCAACGCCGAGGAGCCGGAGGAGTGCCGGGTGGCGCTGCTCGAAAACGGCCGGCTGGAATCCTTCCACGTCGAGACCCTGGCCCAGGAGCAGCGGCGGGGCAACATCTACAAGGGCCGCATCGTCTCGCTTGAGACCAACCTGCAAGCCGCCTTCGTCGATCTCGGCACCGGCAAGAACGGTTTTCTGCCCTTCAACGAGATCCACCCCGAGTACTATAACCGGGAGGTGCCGGCAGACAGCCACTGGAAGAGCTTCAAGATGCGGGAGGTGTTGAACGAGGGCCAGGAGGTGCTGGTGGAGGTGGTGAAAGACGCCACCGGCAACAAGGGCGCCAGCCTGACCACCTACATCTCCCTGCCCGGCCGCTACGTGGTCTTGATGCCGGGCAGCGAATCGCACGGCATCTCAAAAAAGATCGACAAGGAGGAAGAACGCCAGAAGCTGCGTGAGATGCTCGCCGCCTGCAACATCCCGGAGGGGGTGGGCTACATCATCCGCACCGCCAGCGACGGGATCACCAAGACCGCGCTCACCAACGACGTGCGCTATCAGGTCAAGCTGTGGAACGAGATCCGCGCCAAGGCCCAGAGCGTCCCGGCCCCGACCCTGCTCTACAAGGAGCAGTCGATCATCGACCGCTTCCTGCGTGACCACTTCTCAAGCGATATCGGCGAGATCCTGGTGGACAGCCAGGAGGCCTTCGAGCAGGTGTCCGCCTTCCTGGCCCTGCTGCCGGCGGCCCAGCGCAAGAAGACCTCCGTCCGCCAGCACAAGGGCCCGCGCCCGCTTTTGAACTCCTACAACATCGAGGAGCAGATCGAGCAGATCTTCCGGCCCACGGTCAAGCTGCCCTCGGGCGGCTCGATCGTCATCAACCCCACCGAGGCCCTGGTGGCCATCGATGTCAACTCCGGCAGCACCGGGCGCGACAAGAACTTCGAGGACACCATCTTCATCGCCAACATGGAGGCGGCGGAGGAACTGGCCCGGCAACTGCGGCTGCGCGACCTGGGCGGCCTGATCGTGGTGGACTTCATCGACATGCGACCGCTCGGCAACATCAAGGAGGTGGAGAAGAAGGTCAAGACCTGCATGAAACGGGACAAGGCCAAGGTGGACTTCACCCGCATCTCGAAATTCGGGCTGATGGAGATCAGCCGCCAACGGATGGGGGCGCCGATCCAGACCGGCAACTACCAGCCCTGCGAGTACTGCCAGGGACATGGACTGATGCGCTCGGTGGAGACCCAGGCCCTGGCCTTCCTGCGCCAGATCCAGACCGGGGTCACGAGGAAGAACGTGGCCACCGTCCGCTGCCTGCTGCCCGCCGAGGTCGGCCACTACCTGCTGAACAAAAAACGGGCCGAGCTTACGGAACTGGAACGCGAGCACCGGGTGAGCATCGTCATCGAGACCGAGCCGGCCCTGAAACCCTCCCAGGCCAAGATCGAATTCCTCAAGGAGCGCTAAAAAAACGAGGCATAACCGCACAAAGCGGCGGGCCGTTAACTCAGGCCACCGCCTACCGCCTGGGCGATCAGGTTGCCGATCTCGTAGAGGACGCCTAAGGGGAGGATCAGGAGCAGGGCGGAGAAGGGTTCACCCGCCGCGAGCAGAAAGGCCAACACGGCGAGCACCAGATAGAAGTAGGGCCGCTTATGGCGGAAATGACCCGCCGGCAGCAGGCCGGCCTTGACCACCGCCGCCATCAGGAAGGGGATCTCGAAGGCCAGGCCAAAGGCCAGGGCGGCGCGGGCCATGAAGATAAGATAGTCCTCGAACCGGGGACGAGGCTCTAGGTTTTGGCCGGCAAAACTCATCAGAAAATGCAGCATCCGGGGCAGAATGGCGAAATACGCAAAGGCCGCGCCCAGCACGAATAGCCCCGAGCCCAACAACGCCACCACCCGAATCAGCCTCTTCTCATGGGGCTGCAAACCCGGCGCGACAAAACCCCAGACCTGATACATCACCACCGGCAGACTGGCCGCCAGGCCGACGCAGAGCGAAAGCTTCAGGTAGGCGAAAAAGGCCTCGGTAAGGTTGGTGTAAACCAGGCTCTTCAAGGAGGGACTGGCAGCGAAGAGCGGGGCCATGACGAATTCGGCGATGGGCTCGGCAAAGGCGTAGGCCAAGCCGCTGAACACCAGCACCGCCGCCAGCGAGATCATCAACCGGCGACGGAGCTCCGCGAGGTGGGAGCCCAGATGTTCAGCCAGGGGCATCGTCTTGCGAGGGCGGGTCAGAGTCGGGTGGGGTCTCCGGGCGCGGCTGGTGGTCGGGGGGCAGATGCTTGGCCCACTGATCGCCCGGCTGGACGTTGGGGGGGGAGACGATCCCCGCCGCCCGCGACGGAAGGCCAGGCTCGGGTTTGTCGGCCTGGCCTTCCTCGTTTAAGCTCTCCTTCAAGGCGTTGGCGGCCCGCTTCAGCTCAATGATCTGACGGGCCACGGTCTTGGCCAGTTCAGGCAGACGCTCCGGGCCCACCACAATCAGGGCGATGGCCATAATCAACAGCAGTTCTGGAAGTCCAATACCAAACATGAGGGGTCAAGGGTCAAGGGTCAAGGGTCAAGGGTCAAGGGTCAAGGAAACCTACGAGATTTGGTTGCCACTGTCAAGCGGCATGACTGGGGTGGGGTTGTGAGGGGGATTCAACTCCTGTTTCAGCAGACAGCAGGAGATGCGGTGCCGGGGGCGGCCGTCGGCCAGATATTCGATGTCGCCGGGTTGCAGGAGCTGGTTCATCACGCAACCCTCGGGGATGGAGAGGGTAAACAGGCCCTGCTCGGTGAGGCCGGGGCGGGACGCCAAGCGACCGTCCTCGATCTGCAAGGCGTGCAGGGGATAGTCCTCGCACAACGGGCAGCGATAGACCCGGCCGTTGGGGAAGATGAAGAAGTTCTCCGCCGCCTGGCCGGCGCAGAGAAAGGGCTCGTCCGGGTCGAGAAAGACCTTGGGGTAGATGACGTGCAGCCCCAAGCGGGCGGCCTCCCTCGCCACCTGGGGCACGGTGTCCAGCCACTGCCGATGACCCACCTGCAAGGGCGCCAGGCCCGCCTCGGCCGAGTGGCCGCGCAAGCCGATGACCTGAATGAAGAAATGTCGCACCCCCAGTGAGTTGAGCAGGACGGGCATCCGGTGCAGGTGCTCGATGTTGGCGGCGCTTACCGTGCAGATGACGCTGACCTCGAAGCCCGCCGTCACCGCCCGCGCCAGGCCTTCGGTGCAGACGGCAAAGACCCCCGGCCCACGCAGGGGGTCGTTGACCTCGGCGGACGGCCCGTCCAGGCTAAAACTCAGCACCGCCTCCTCGGGGGTGATCCGGGAGAGGAGATCGTGATGCAGATAACCGTTGGTGTCCACCGTGACCGACTGATAGCCCAAGGCGCGGGCGGTCTTGACGATGGCGGGCAGGCCGGGATGCAGGGTGGGCTCGCCGCCCAGGAGGATCAGGTTGGCGCGCCGGTCGGGCCGGACGAAGAGGGCCAGCCACTTGGCCACCGTCGCCTCGGGCAGGGTGGCGCGGCCGTGCTGGGCCGGGTTGATGTAGCAATGCCGGCAGGCCAGGTTGCAGGCGGTCAGAATATGAAAGAAGACGTTACGTTCCTCGGCCTGAAAGGCCAGGGTGCGGGGCGCTAGGGAAGCGGCGGCGGACGAAGGGCTCATGGCTGGGCGAGGACGTGCCGGGCGAGCAGGGAATCTTTAAGATAAACGCCCTCTGGCCGGCTAAAAAATTCTCTAAAAAGCCTTAGGCTTTCCTCCCGCATCACCTTATGGACGATGGTCAACCGCAGGTTGCGGTACAGGGGGGGCATCCGCCCCCTGGGCAGGCAGACGCCCCCCCCCAGGACATCCTCGTAGGCGTAAACTATATTCCTCACCCCGCTGATCATCAGGGCGGCGTAGCACATCAGACAGGGCTCCAGGGTGGTGTAGGCCGTCACCTCGGCAGGCGGGACGTCGGGGTTGTTGGTCAACAGGTCGCGCAGGGCGATGATCTCGGCGTGGTCCAGCTCGTTGACGGCGACCCCGCCGCTGTGCCGCCGCCGACCACGGGCCACCACCTGGCCCTGGCTCACCAGGACGCAACCCACCGGGAACTCCCCTTGGGCCAGGGCGTGGACGGCCTCGGCCAAGGCCTGGGCCATGTGTACCTCCACCGATGCCAATCCATGGGCGGTGAGGGGGGTGACGGAGGCGGGCTGATTCATGGTGGCGGGAAGATTTTTTGTGGAAAATGACAAAATAGGGTTGACAAGAGCCAGGCAACGTCACAATTTGCGCCCAGTCCGCCGCAGGATAGCCGGTCTGGCCGGTGGCGGCAACTTTTTTCTCTGACCAGTCGCCTGGTGGCGCCCGTGAAACAGGGTACGATATCGATTCGAGAGCGAGTGGAAGAAAACGAAAGGCGCACCCTTTCCCGGTTCGCCTGTCTGAGCGCCGAGAGCAAGGGCCGCATCCGCGAGGAGGATCACTGCTCGCTGCGCACCGCCTTTCAGCGCGACCGGGATCGGATCGTGTACTGCAAGGCCTTCCGCCGGCTGAAATACAAGACCCAGGTCTTCCTCGCCCCCTCCGGCGACCACTACCGCACCCGGCTGACCCACACCCTGGAGGTGTCGGAGATTGGCCGGGCCCTGGCCCGGGGGCTGGCCTTAAACGAGGATCTGGTGGAGGCCATCGCCTTAGGGCACGATCTGGGCCACACCCCCTTTGGCCACGCCGGGGAGACGGTGCTCAAGGAGTTCGCCCCGGGCGGATTCCACCACTACCAGCAGAGCCTGCGGGTGGTCGATGTCCTGGAGAACAGCGGCCTGGGTCTCAACCTTAGTTACGAGGTGCGGGACGGCATCGCCAAGCATTCCAAGGGCTACGGCGAGGTGATCCCCAAAAACTCCCACGACATGCCGGAGACGGCGGAGGGCTGCGTGGTGCGCTACGCCGACATCATAGCCTACCTGAGCCACGACTTAGACGATGCCATCCGCAGCGGCATCATCACCATCAAGGACGTGCCAGGGGAATGCCGGGAGGTGCTGGGCGATACCCATTCCGGACGCAATCTGGCCATGATCCAGGGAGTCATCGCCAGCACTCGGCCGGTGGGAGAGCGGCTGGTGTTCGGGATGGAGCCGGAGATCGGCCAGGCCATGCAGACCCTGCGCTCCTTCCTGTTCCACAACGTGTACCGCTCCGAGCAGGTGCACGCCGAGTTTCTGAAGGCCTCCAAGATCCTGCGGGAGCTGTTCACCTACTACCACGAGCACCGGGAGGTCTTTGAACGGCAGATCAACGGCTTTGCCGCCAGCGCCTCCCACAGCCGGCGGGTATGCGATTTCCTGGCCAGCATGACCGACCGCTACGCCCAGAACCTCTACCAACAGATCTTTCTGCCCAAGAATTTCGCCTGAGAATGTACCAGGCCTGACGCGGCGTAAGTCCGCAAGGAGAGTAACTATCCAGCCTCACCCCATCTGCTTTGTCACCAGCCGGCTCACATACCGAAAGTATAGCTCGCCGGCTGGTTTCGCGCATCTGGGGCGCGGCTGAATAGTTACGGCCCCCAGCCGGTGCCAATTCTGCGGCACTAAGCTGGATAGTTACCAAGGAGAAACCGATGTCCGACGAGATCAACTTCATCCCCTACGAGGAGGCCAAACGGCTGGTGGGCAACGTCATCGAGGAGGAGCATATCCACGAGCCCAACCGCCGCATCCTCACCGCCTACGACCTGCAAGGCCGGGAACTGTGCTGGTTCGACGCCGACGAGGTGCTGCTCTCGGTAGGCGGCAAGCCGAAACAGCGGCCCACCGATCATGAAAGCGACGAGTTGAAAATTGCGGCGGTGGAGTACATCCTGCACCGCATCCCCGACTGGGCGACGCGGATGGATTAAGCGGCGGGCCGCACCGCCAGCTGGTCTTGGGGGACGGGCAGATCCGGAACCGGTTCCTGGCCCAGGGTATAGCCACCATCGAGCCGCAGGGTGGCACCGGTCATGAAGGTCGCCTCGAAGATCAGAAACAGGGCCGCCGACACCACCTCGTCCAAGCTCCCCGAACGGCCCAGCAAGGTGTGGGCGTGGATCGCCCGCTGTTCCCCCGGCCCCAGCAGCCCCCAGCCCCTGGTGCCCTCGGCGTGACGGGCCTCGACGAAGCCTAGTTGCAGTTCGTTGACCCGGATGCGAGGGGCGGCGAGTCTAGCCCAGGCACGGGTGAAGGAGCCCACCGCCCGGTTGGCGGCGGCGTAGGCGTCGTTGAAGATCAGCCCGGCAGGCCCGGCCCGGCCCACCTCCCCGGCAATCGAGGAGACGTTTACCACCACCCCGGCCTCCGCCTCCCGCAGCAGGGGGAGCGCCTCGTTAAACACCCACCACTTGGCCTTCAGGGTCGTATCAATCTCCACATCCCACTGCTCCGGGGTGTAGGCCCCATGCACGATGGGCATCCCGCCCCGCTCGATGTTGTTGACCAGGATGTGCAGTTGGCCGTAGTCGGCCCGCACCCGCGCCAGCAACGCCTTGACCTCGCCAGGCTGGCGCAGATCGGCCTTGAGGCACAGGTGTTTTCCCGGGAGCTGCGCTAGGTGTGTGGCCCAGGAACGGGAGTCCTCGGGCCAGTCCCAGTAGGGGGTGATGAGGTTGGCGCCCCGATTGGCCAGCGCCAGGGCGATGGCCCGGCCCACGCCCCGGGTGGCGCCCAGGACTAAGGCGTTACCGGTCGAGGGCGGCATAGAGGGGGAGGGAATTGCTGTTGGACGGGGACGCGGCCGGTCGGCCTTTTGGCGACCCCATCAACCCTGATGATCTCGCAAAAAGGTAGCCGATGGCTAAGCAAAAGGGCCGAGATACAAGGCGCGGGGTGTGTTTGGCGAGTGAGGCCATACAGATGGTATGCCGAACGAGCCAAACCGCCACGCGCCGCAGTAGATCGGCCTTTTTGCGACGCCATCAACCCTTGGTCTTGATGATCAAGGTGGCGCCGGGCATGATCTCGTTGCTATCCAAGTTGTTCCAGCGCTTGATGTCGTCCGGGCTCAGGGAGAAACGCTCGGCGATGGCCCACAGGCTGTCGCCGCTCTTGACCCGGTAGCGGGTGGTCTGCTGGCGCGGGGAACGGGCCGCCGCGGCCTTGTTCCGGGCGGCGACCTGCTCGCGGCCCCTGACCTCCCTCTTGGCCACCTGCGGATGACCATGGCCTTCCCGCCGTCCGGCCTCCTGATCGTTGGCCACCAGGGTCAGCCGCTGCCCCACCTTGAGGTGGGAACTCTTAAGCCGGTTCAAGGCCACGATCTCGTGCTCGCTGATCCCATACTGGGCCGCGATCCGGGAGATGGTGTCGCCGTGTCTGACCGTATGCACCTTAACCTGTTCCGGGGTGGCGTCGGTCTTGGCCAGCCGCTCGATCTCGGCCTCCGAGAGCAGGGCGTATTGGGCCGTCTGATAAGGTATCCGGAGGATGGTGCCCGGGATTAGCCGGTCCTTGTGCAGGTTATTGGCCTTAAGCAGGGTGATCCGGCTCAGGTGGAAGCGGGCGCAGACCCGGGCGATGGTGTCGTGGCGGCCCACCACATGCTCCTTGAAGTGGGTGGAGACGGTGGCGTGCACCCTGGGCAGGTTGGCCGCCACCAGCCGTCCGGCGCCGGGCGGCACCTTCAGCTCGTAGGCGGCGAGGCCGGGGGGGGTCTCCATCTTGGTGAGCTGGCGGTTCAAGTCATGCAGGGCGTCCAGGTTGGTGTTGGTGGCCACCGCCACCGCCGCCAAGGGAGTGCGGGCCGGCACCCTGACCGTCTCGTAGGCCAGGGGCGAATCGTAGGCGATGTTGTCAAAGCCATAATCCTGAGGCGACTTGGCGATGATGATGGCGGCGATGAGCTGCGGCACGTAGCGCTTGGTCTCCAGGGCCAGGAAATCCTCCTTGGCCAAGTCCCAGAAATTGTTACAGTTGTACTTCTGCACCCCGCAACTGATCTTGCGCTCGCCGGCGTTGTAAGCGGCCACCGCCATGTACCAGTTGTCGAACTGGCCGTGCAGATCCTTTAAGTACTGAATGGCGGCCTGGGTGGAGCGGACGGGATCGCGCCGCTCGTCCACGTAGTCGTTCACCTGCAACCCGAAACGGGTGGCGGTGCCGGGGATGAACTGCCACAGTCCGGCGGCCCCGGCGGTCGAATAGGCGGTGAGCTTGAATCCGCTTTCGATCATCGACAGATAGGCCAAGTCCTGAGGCAGGCCGGCCTCGGCCAGCTGTTTCTGGATATAGGGCAGATAGCGGCCAGAGCGGGCCAGCCAGCCGGCGAAGATCTTGCGCTGCTGGTTCTGGAAGAGATCGAGGTAATACTCCACCTGCCGGTTGACGGTGATCGGGAAATCGGAATGAATGATGTTGCCCTTGGGGGTCCTGGGCACCCCATTCTCCCAGGCCCCTAGTTTTTCCAAGTCCTGCACCTCCTGGTTGGCGTTGGCTTCGCCCTCGGGAGGGGTCAGCTCGTCGTCGGCTGACTGGTCGGCGGCGGCCAACTCCGGATTCTTCTGGGCCTGGAGGGTGCCGGGATGGTCGGCGGCCTGCTGCTCGGCGCGGCTAAGCTCGGTGGTGAGTTGGGGGGCGGCGCCTTGCTGATGGGAGGCGCAGGAGCAGAACAGGGGCAGGCAGAGGAGGAGAAGCAGGCGGGAAAGGTGGGGAGTACGTCGCATCGGTTCCTCGTCGTCTTTTTTTGTGGTGGACGGCACCGGTAAAAGGCCGCAGAGATGCGGCGGCTCCGTCCTTGGCTGGCTTCAGGAATGTATTTTTTTACATGACAAAAAAACTATGTGCAATTAAAAAGCGACTGGTGGCCAGCTCAATCCCGGCCGCAAGTCGTTGTCAACCGGGCGCGGGGCGCCGGCCCGACCACCAAAAAAGACAATAAAAACAACCACGTTGTAGCCGGTTGACCCCTTAGACCATCGCGGATGACCTCGCCTCTTGGTCTGAGCAATTTTTTTTGCCTTCCCCGTCCATCAAGGCCAAAACTCAACCCGCGGCAGCACTTCGCATCCGCGCTTAGGCGCTAAAACATGGGAAAAAAAATCCTGACCTGGACATGCGTCCTGCTGGGCCTGGCCGGCCTGGGGCTGGGGGCCCTGGCCTACTGGTTCATCGCCCTCTATCCGGCCAACGACATCGGGCCGGAGGCCATCAAGAAACTGCTGGCGGTGGAGTCGCCGGTCTTCTACCAGGACGGCGTCCACAAGGTGGGGGTCATCTTCGAGGACTCCCACCGGCAGTACCTGCCCTACGCCAAGATCCCGCCCCTCTTCGTCAAGGCGATCGTGGCGGCGGAGGATCATAACTTCTTCACCCATCACGGGGTCGACCTCCTAGGCATCCTCCGGGCCATGATCGCCGACCTCAAGGCCGGACACATCGTCCAGGGCGGCAGCACCCTGACCCAGCAGGCGGCAAAGAACCTCTTCAAACGCGAGGGCCGCACCTTTAAGGACAAATTCAAGGAGTTGCTGTACGCCTGGCGGCTGGAGTCCCACTACTCCAAACAAGACATCCTGGAGTTCTACGCCAACCAGTTCTACGTCAGCGGCAACGGCCTGGGGCTGGGGGTGGCGGCCAAATACTACTTCGACCAGGAGCCGCAAAACCTCTCCCTGGTGGAAAACGCCTTCATCGCCGGCAGTGTCAAGCGGCCCAACTACTACAACCCCTTCATCAAGCACGACGCGACCTCGGCCCAGATGGCCCGCCGGCGGGCCAAGGAGCGCACCGCCTACGTGCTCGGCCAGATGCGGGAGTTGGGCATGATCAGCGAGGCGGAATATAAGGAGGCGATTACCCAGGACATCCCCTTCAAGCAGGGCCAGACCTCCTTTGCCGCCGACACCCTGATGGACGTGGTCAAGGAGGCCTTGGCCGAGCCGGAGGTGGAGGAGGCCCTGGCCGCCCACGGCATCGACAAGGTGGCAGGCTCCGGGATCCGGATCGTGACCACGGTGGATCGCGACCTGCAAGTCAAGGGGCTCGCCGAGCTGCGCGATGAGTTGTCCCGGCTGTCGGTCCAGTTGCAGGGCTACGATCAGCAGGGGCTCCAGGAGCAGTACCGAAAGCTGGCCGCCAGCCAGGAAAAAACCACGGTGGAGAAGGGGGCCTACCTCTTTGGCCGGGTGCTGAAGGTCGATGGCGCGGCCCAGGAGATCGAGGTGTCGCTGGCGGACAGCGCACCCGGCGGCGGGCCGCCGGGCCTCGGGGTCATCGACCGGGCCGGGATGAACGCCCTGCTCGAAGCCCAGGCCCGCTATCTGGGCCAGGGCTTCCGCCCCGCCGACCGCCAGCCGGCGGCCAGATTCCTGGACAGCGTGCACCCGGACGACCTGGTCTATGTCGCGGTGCGGGACCAGCAACCGGCGGCCACCGGCCCTTATCGGCTCGATCTCCGCAAGTATCCCGACCTCCAGGGGGCGGTGATCGGGGTGCGGGAGGGACGGATCATCACCATGCTCGGCGGCAGCGACAACCGTTTCTTCAACCGGGCCTTGGACGCCAAGCGGATCATGGGCTCGGCGGTCAAGCCGATGGTTTACAGCGCCGCCCTGCAACTGGGCTGGAACCCCGCCGACCTGCTCTACAACCAGCGCGAGGCCTTCGTCTATCAAAATCAAGAGTATTTCCCCAGGCCGGATCACCAAAGCCCCTACGCCTGGGTCTCCATGAGCTGGGCGGGCACCAAGTCCGAAAACCTGGCCTCGGTGTGGCTGCTCTACCACCTCTGCGACCGCCTGAACCCCGATCAGTTCAAGGAGCTGGTCAACAAGCTCGGCCTGGGCCGGGGGCCGGACGAGTCCTATCCCCAGTACAGCAGCCGGATCCGTGATCAGTTCGGCATCTTAATCAACGATCAGGCCCTGCGCCGCCTGGCCTTCGACCGGGCGGTGGAGTCTATTGGCCCGGACCTGCTCTTCGACGGCAAGGGGACGGAGAACGAGCTGCTGCGCCACTTCAACTACCAGTTGGCCGGCAAGGTCGAGGCTAGCGAGAAGGCCACGGAAAAACTGGTGCGTCAGGAGGCGGTGCGCCGCACCTTTGTCGAACAGCAGCGTTACTACCGGCAATTGCAGGCCTACCGGGCCCGGATCGAGGCCGGGGTAACGCCCGGCAGCCCCGACGACCAGCCCCAGGACGAAAACGACAACCCCACGGTGCCGGCCCAACTCTTCGCCGGGCCAAACGGTGCCTATCTGTTTGCGGCAAATCCGCCCGGCCCGGACTGGCGGCTGCTGGGGCCCGAGGAGGCCGCCGCCGAGGCTAGCAAGGAGGGCGGCGGCAACCAGTTCTGGGACGCCATCAGCTTAGACGGCCTGCTGACCGCCGGCACCTTCCGCCAGTTGACCGAGCTGGTGGGCCAGGAGTTCCAGAAACTCAGCCCCCTGCCGCCTTACGACCCGGCGGTGCTCTACCAGACCCGCGACTTCCGGGTGCTGGTGGGACTGCGTTACCTGATCGCCCTGGCCCGTGAACTGGGGGTGACCAGCCCGCTGGAGCCGGTGCTCTCCTTCCCCCTGGGCTCCAACGTCATCAGTCCCCTGGAGGTGGCCAGGGCTTACGAGACCATGGTGACCGGGATGAACTACCACGCCGGCCGGCCAGGGGCGGACGTGTCGCTGATGGCCATCGACCGGATCGAGGACAGCGACGGCCAGGTCATCTACCAGCCCCAGCGCCCCGCCAAGCGGGTGCTGGACGAAAAGAGCGCCCTGGCCATCGACAACATCCTAAAAAACGTGGTCAAGTACGGCACCGGCCATTACGCCCGCACCCGCATCCGCCTGCGCAGCCAAGATGCCAAGCGGCAGGCGGCGATCAACCGGATGCGGCTTGAGGTGCCGGTGGTGGGCAAGACCGGCACCGCCAACGACTTCCGCAACTCCGCCTTCGCCGGCTACGTGCCGGAGGCGCGCAAGGATGGCGATGGCCTGGAATTGGCCCACGGCTGTGCCCTGGCCGCCTACGTGGGCTACGACGACAACCGGCCCATGACCCACAACTCGCTCCACATCACCGGCGCCGCCGGGGCCCTGGAGTTGTGGAGCGATCTGGCGGACGAGATCTTAAACGTCCAGGAAAAGGCCGCCGATCGCCTGCAACTGGACAAGCTGACCTTTTCGGCGGACATCGAACTGCCCCTGCTCTACCCCGACCTGGGCCAGGTGGATCTGGACCAGGCCCAGGTCACCGGCATCGCGAGCCAGGTAGGCGACCCGGCGGTGCTGATCCCCGAGGGCGGCCAGATTCAGATCGGTCCCGGGGTGGTCACCTTCGGCACCCTGGGCAAGGGCGGGGAGTTGACCCCGGCCCGGCAATTCAAACCGTTTTGGGGGGAGCAGTGATGGCCAGAATCAGGCATGGTCTGCAAATAACCTTGGTGGCTGTTGGACTGATGGCCTCGGGATGCGCCCCGATGAGGCCGCCAGCCGGAAACGGAAAGGCCACCCCTGGCAAGCCGCCCCCCGCCCAGACGCAGACCGCCCCCATCCCGTCCAACCCGCCGCCACCCCCGGCGGGATACCGGCTTGCCGGCGACGACCCGCTGGTCAAGGAGCGGCTCGCCCTCTATCTGAAGAAACGCGACGAATGGCGCTCCGCGGAGCAGCGCCTGCTCGCCCAGCCGGGGGCCAAGCTGCCTGATGCCTGGGGCGAGTGCCGGCGGGACATCGACCAGGCCTTGGCCGGCTACCGTCAACTGCGCCAAAACCAAGGCCCGGACTCCACCCCCTGGCGGGTGATGGCCATCGACGTCGGCTACTTTGAAAAAAACTGCGACCGGGTGTTGCTGGCGGCCCAGGCTCGGGAGGCGGCGGATCAGGAGGCTCAGGCCCCGCCTCCTACCCCGGCCATCGACCCGGCGGCCATCGACCGGCTGCGCCAGGATTATCAGGCGGGCCAGTATCAGGAGACCGTCTCGGCCTGTGAGGCCCTGACCAGGGGCGCGAACGGCCAGCCGGCGCCGGACGCGGTCCGGGAGTACTGGGGCCGGGCCCTGGCCAAGCTGGGCCGCTTCCAGGAGGCGGCGGGCGTCCTTGCCCCCCTGGCCCAGGAGGGCGCGCAACGGGGCGAGCTTAGCGGCTACGGGCTTAAGGAGCTGACCGCCGATCTCCTGTTCGCCTCCGGCCAGAACGAGGAGGCCCGCCAGGCCTACGCCGAGGTGGCCCAGGCCCTGACCCCGGCGGTCGGCCAGCAGGCCTGGGCCGACACCCAGGCCAAGACCATCGGCCAGCCGATCGACGACGCCGACCTGACTACCTACCGCCAGGTGATGCGGGCCTACCTGCGTTTCGACGGCCACCGGGTGCCCCAGGCCATCAACGACGGGGTGGCGGCCCTGGAGGCCCGGGCCGCCGGCCCGGCACTCGCCGCCGCCCAGATGATCCTGGCCAAGGCCACCGCCGAATCCCAGGCCTGGGCCCAGGCCCAACTGGCCGAGGTGCAACGGCTGATCGACGCGGGCCAGCCCGACAAGGCCCGCCTGCTGCTCGACCAGGTGTCGGCGGCGGCCCCGGACGGCATCACCGAGACCATCAACCAGCTCCAGGCCAAGATCGCCGCGGCCCAGACGGCGCAGGCGGCCAGCGGCGGCGAACCGGCGACCTCGCCCTGGGACGAGGCGATGCGGCTAATGGCGCAGCGGCGCTACGACGAGGCCATCGCCGCCTTGCAACCGTTGACCGAGGGCGACCGGGGCGCCGAGGCCAAGGCCAAGATTACCGAGGCCCAGAACAAGGCGGCCAACGCCATGCGCCAGCAGGCGGCGGCCCTCTACGCCAAGGCCAGGAACACCCCCGACCCCGAGGCCAGGGCCGAGGCCCTGCGAGAATCACGGGCCCTGGTACAAGGCCTGATCGACAGGTATCCCGACACCCTGGCCGCGACCAAGGCCCGCCAGAATCTAAAGATGCTCGACGCCGAACTCAGCCAGACGCCGGCCCCGGCCAGCCCGCCGCCCGTCAACCCCGGCCAGCCCTGACCAGCCGCCAGGTGAAACGATGACCATTGATATCGAGGCCTTTATCGCCACGGTGGCGGCGGAGGTCAAGGGCTATCAGGTGCCGGTGGTGGACCTGATTGCGGTGCAGACCAAGGACCCGTTCAAGGTGCTGGTGGCCACCATCCTCTCGGCCCGCACCAAGGACGAAGTCACGGCCCAGGCCGCCCGGCGCCTGCTGGCGGCCGCGCCTGACCCGCCGGCCCTGGCACGCCTGTCCGAGGCCGAAATCGACAGGCTGATCTACCCGGTGGGCTTCCACCAGGCCAAGGCCGCTTATCTCGCCCGACTGCCGGTGGCCCTTGCGGCCTTCGGCGGGACGGTGCCCGACGACATCGACCAGCTCCTCACCCTGCCAGGGGTGGGCCGCAAGACCGCCAACCTGGTGCGGAGCGTGGCCTTCGCCAAGCCGGCCATCTGCGTGGACACCCACGTCCACCGGATCATGAACCTCTGGGGCTACGTTCAGACCAAGACCCCGCTCGCAACCGAGATGGCCCTGCGCGAGTGGCTGCCGGCCCGCCACTGGCTGACCATCAACTCCCTGCTGGTGGCCTTCGGCCAGGGCAAGTGCAAGCCGGTGGCCCCCCATTGCGACACCTGCCCGCTGGAGACGGCCTGCCCCAAGCTCGGGGTCACCCCCCGCAAACGGCCCCGGATCACCGCCGGCTCCGGGCCGGAGAAGACCTTGCTCTCCTGGAACGTCAACGGCCTGCGGGCAGTGGAGAAAAAAGGCTTTGTCGGCCTGGTGCAGGCCCTGGCCCCCGATCTCTTCGCCATCCAGGAGACCAAGGCCCTGCCCGGCCAGTTGCCGGAGTCACTACTCAACATCCCCGGCTATCACGCCTTCTGGCACTCCGCCATCCGCAAGGGCTACTCCGGGGTGGCAATCTATGCCAAGCGGGAGCCGATCCGGGTGATCACCGGCCTGGGCATCGAGGCCTTCGACCAGGAGGGCCGGGTACTGACCCTGGAGTACGAAGACTTCTTCCTGATCAACGCCTACTTCCCCAACGCCCAACCCGGCCTGCCCCGGATCGGCTTCAAGCTCGACTTCAACCGGGCCCTGCATCGCTTCGCCGACCAGTTGGCCGGCGCCAAGTCGGTGGTGATCGGCGGCGACTTCAACGTCGCCCATCGGGCCATCGACCTGAAAAATCCCCAGGACAACGAGGAGAATCCCGGCTACTCCCTGCCAGAACGGCAGTGGATGGACGAGTTCCTCGGCGCCGGGTACATCGACACCTTCCGCCAGTTCCACCAGGGGCCCGGCCATTACAGTTGGTGGAGTTACCGCGCCCAGGCCAGGGAACGCAACGTCGGCTGGAGAATCGATTACTTCTGCGTTGACGGCAAGAGCCGCCCCCGAGTCAGGGAGGCTGGCATTCTCTCGGAGATCATGGGCTCGGATCACTGTCCGGTCAGCCTGGTATTCGCTTAAGCTCCCGCCCGCCTTCCCCCTGCCCCGGCCCACCCAATTGCCCTGCCCCTCTCCACCCGGCCCGGCCGAATGATTTCTGCGCCGGCTTAGAAAAGTGCTTGCCAAGACGGTTTGTTTTTATGCAAGCTATACCTAGCGTCCGGCAACCGGCCTTCCCCCGCCAGGACGCCTTGCCCGCCTTGTGCCCTCGCGGCCAGGGAGGCGCGACCGAGGCGACCAAACGCTTGCGGATGACAGGCCATCCGCAGATTGAGGGAGAGAGAGGTAATGGCAGAAGACACAAAACCGACCCTAACGGCGCAGCTAGACGAGATGGCGCTCAAGATCATGCTGGTGGAGCCGGGCGACCTCTCGGTGGTGGGCGAGCTGGTGGTCTTGATCGAGGGTCTGCTGGCCATGCCGGAGATCGCCTCCCAGCCCGCCCTGGCCAAGATGGCCGCCGCCCTGGGCGAGGTGATCGGCAAGATCGTCATGGCCGAGCTGGAGGATTCGGCGGAGAACTACGAACGCCTAGGCCAGGGCATCGGCCTGATGCAGGAGGTCTGCCGCAAGCAAGGGGCCGACGAGGCGGCGGAAAATAACTTCCACACCCTGCTCGGGCTGATCGGCTACCTGCCCGGCGCCGGCCACCACAAGCTGGAGACCGCCAGCGAACCGCCAGCGAACCGCCCCGAGCCGCCGCCCGCCGATCATCCCGCCCCGCCGGCCCCCGCCGCCGGCACCGGAGAAACGCTCCCCCCCCGGCCGCGCATCCTGGAGTCGCCGCCGGTGGAGACGATGGATTTTCTGCAAGACCTGGAACTACTCACCGGCTTTGTGGGCGAGACCCTGGAGCACCTGGAATCGATCGAGGTCAACGTCCTGGAACTGGAGGACAACCCCGGCGACCTGGAGATCGTCAACAAGATCTTCCGGCCCTTCCACACCATCAAGGGGGTGGCCGGATTCTTAAATCTTAAGAGCATCCAGAAGCTGGCCCACAGCACCGAAAACCTGCTGGACGACGTTCGCAACGGCAGCCGGCCCATGGACGCCCAGGTGGTGGAGGTGGTCTTGAAGGTGGGCGACTTCCTGAAGACCATGGTGGACAACTTGAGCCTGGTGCTCAAGGAGGGCCCGGAGCGCTACCTAAACTACGACATCAGCGGCCACCTGGCCTGGGTGGAGGCGGTACGGGTCGGCCAGGGGCAAGCGCCGCCCGCCGCCGTGCCTGCCCCGTCGCCAACCCCAGAGCCAGCGGCGGCCCCCGCCCCGGTGGCCGCCGCCGAGGCGGAATCCCCCTCGCCCCCGGCCGGCAAGGGCCCGGCCGCCCCCAGCCAGAAGGCGGCGGTGGGCGACTCCATCAAGGTGGATGTCGAGAAACTCGACGGCCTGGTCAACGCGGTGGGCGAGCTGGTGATCATGCAGGCCATGATCCGGGCCAACCCCCGGATCGGAGCCATCTCGGATCCCAAGCTGATCAAGGACTTCGCCCAACTGGGGCGGATCACCACCGAGCTGCAGAAGACCGCCATGTCGATGCGCATGGTGCCCATCCGCCAGACCTTCCAGAAGATGATCCGCCTGGTGCGCGACCTCTCCAAGAAGACCGGCAAGGAGGTGAATCTGGTGATGGAGGGCGAGGAGACGGAGATCGACCGCAACATGGTCGATTCCATCTACGACCCCCTGGTGCACATGATCAGAAACTCGGTGGATCACGGGGTGCAGCCGCCGGCGGAAAGGGAGGGGCAGGGCAAGCCCCGGACCGGCACCGTCAACCTCCGGGCCTATCAGAAGGGCGGCAACATGGTCATCGAGATCGAGGACGACGGCCAGGGCTTAAACACCGACAAGATCCGGCGCAAGGCCATCGAGCGGGGCCTGATCCAGGAATCGGACAAGGTCTCGGCCTACGACCTGCACAACCTCATCTTCCTGCCCGGCTTCTCCACCGCCGACAAGATCACCGACGTCTCGGGCCGGGGGGTGGGCATGGACGTGGTCAAGAAGGCGGTCGAGAAGCTGCGCGGCAAGGTGGAGGTGCTCAGCGAGCCGGGCAAGGGCTCGCTGTTCGTGATCCGTCTGCCCCTGACGCTGGCGATCATCGACGGGATCATCGTCCGGGTGGGGGCAGAGCGCTACATCATCCCCACCACCGCCATCCAGGAGTCGCTCAAGCCGCTTAAGGAAAACTACAACACCGTCCAGGGCCGGGGCGAGACCCTGCTGGTGCGGGGCACGGTGCTGCCCATCATCCGGCTCTACCAGTTGTTCCGGGTCGAGCCCACCTACAGCGACCCCTGCCAGGCGATCATGGTGGTGGTCGAGTACGAGGGCCGGCAACGGGCGATCATGGTGGACGAACTGCTCGGCAAACAGGAGGTGGTAATCAAGAACCTGGGCGGACTAAGCGACATTCCGGGGGTGGCGGGCGGCACCATCCTGGGCGACGGCCGGGTAGGATTGATCCTCGATCTGGCGGGGATCGTCCAGTCCCACTCCGGGCACTTAAGCACTGACAACGGCGGCGATTTTTGACCGACGAGGCGCAACAGCAACGAATTTACAGGAGGCAATATGGGGGCAGCGGCGCAGGCAGTGGACATCAGCTCCGGCCAGGGCATGGGCGGCAAGTATCTCACCTTCGCCTTGGGCGCGGAGGAGTATGGAATCATCATCACCAAGGTGCGGGAGATCATCGGGATCATGGAGATCACCGCCGTGCCCCACACCCCTGATTTCATCAAGGGGGTGATCAACCTGCGGGGCCGGGTGATCCCCATCGTCGAACTTAGGGTCAAGTTCGGGATGGAGCTTAAACCCTACGACGACCGCACCTGCATCATCGTGGTGGACGTGGTCGGCCCCTCGGGCATGGTGCAGGTGGGGATGCTGGTGGATTCGGTGTCCGAGGTGGTGAATATGGCCGCCCAGGACATCGAGTCGCCGCCTGATTTCGGGGCCGCGGCCCATGCCGACAACATCGTGGGTCTGGGCAAGATCAAGGGCAAGCTGAAGATCCTGCTTGATGTCGATAAGGTGATCGGCCACAGCCTAGCCGCGACCCTGACCGAAATCGCCTAGGAATCTAGGCCGCGATGGCCCAAGAGGAAAAATGGGGGGCGCTGGCAGGAAAACAGTTGACCGAGGCGGAGTTCCAGCGCTTCAGCGAGCTGATCTACCGGCAGGTAGGCATCTTCATGAAGCCGGAGAAGAAGGAGTTGCTCAACGCCCGCCTGGGTAAACGGCTGCGCGAGTGCCAGATCGACTCCTTTCAGGAGTACTTCGAGTTCATCTCCCGGCCCGACCAGCGGCAACGAGAGTTCCTGAAGTTCTTGGACAGCGTGTCCACCAACTTCACCAGCTTCTTCCGGGAGGTGTCCCATTTCGAATACCTAAAATCCCACGTCCTGCCCGAGCTGACCACAAGGCTCGCCGGGCGGGAGCTCAACCTCTGGTCTTCCGCCTCTTCCTCCGGGGAGGAACCCTACACCATCGCCATCTTCCTAAACGAGTTCCGTACCGCCCATCATCCCGGTCTCCGTTGCCGGATCCTGGCCACCGACATCTCAACTAAGGTGCTGGCCCAGGCCCAGGCCGGTATCTACCCGGTGGAACAGACCAGCAAGGTGCCGCCCGAGATCCTGCGGCGCTACTTCCAGAAGGGGGTGGGCCCGAGCGTCGGCAAGGTCAAGATCAAGGACGAACTCCGCCGGCAGGTGAGCTTCCAGCGCTTCAACCTGATGGACGACTTCCCCTGGCACGGGGAGTTCGAGGTTATCTTCTGCCGCAACGTCATGATCTATTTCGATCGCCAGACCCAGGAAAAACTGGTTAAAAAATTCTACCAGTGCTTAAACCACGGGGGATACCTGTTTATCGGCCACTCGGAGAGCATCTCCACCATCAGCCACGACTTCGTGCAGGTCGAGGCGACCACCTACAAGAAGGTTTGAATCCGGCGCCCGGGCCGTTTTTTCTACCACCATGAGGATTTGATGAAGTTGATTGTCGGCATCTCGGACATGAAGATCGGCACCAAGCCCGACGACGAGCTGGTGACCTACTCCCTGGGCTCGTGCATCGGGGTGGCCATCTGGGACCCGGTGGCCAAGGTGGGGGCGCTGCTCCACTACATGCTGCCCGACTCCAGCATCGACAAGGACAAGGCGGAACAAAAACCCTACATGTTCGCCGACACCGGGGTGCCCCGGATGTTCAAGGAGATCTACAAGTACGGGGCGTTAAAGGAGCGGCTCAAGGTCTATATCGTGGGCGGGGCCCAGGTGATGGACGACTCGGGGATGTTCAACATCGGCAAGAGAAACCAGATGATCATCCGCAAGATGTTCTGGAAGAACAACGTCGCGGTCACCAAGGAGGACGTGGGCGGCGCGGTCAACCGGACCATCACCTTGAATGTCGGCTCCGGCAACGTCCGGCTCAAGGTCTCTGGCCAGGGCGAGGTGGAGTTATGAGCCGAGTCGCGGAGATCCTAAACATCGCCAACCACATCCCGCCCTTCCCCAAGGTGGCCATGCAGGTCATGCGGATGCTCGACGATCCCAGGGTGCAGGCCAAGGACCTGGCGGCGGTAATCCAGTACGACTCGGCCATCACCGCCAACATCTTAAAGACCTGCAACGCCGCCTACTTCGGGCTGCCCCGCAAGGTCTCCTCCCTGGACGAGGCCCTGGTGCTGGTGGGCCAGAACATCTTAAAGGACATCATCATCGCCAGCAGCAGCGCCCGGTTCTACCAGGGCGTGGCCGGCAACGGCTACCAGCTCGAACAGGGCGAGCTGTGGCGGCACTCGGTGGCCACCGCGATCATGGCCAAGTCGATCAGCCCCCACTTCCGGGGCGTCGATCCGGGCGCCGCCTTTACCACCGGCCTGTTGCACGACATCGGCAAACGGTTCTTGAGCAGTTTCGTGGCCAACGACTTCCAGCGGATCATGGACCGAACCTACGTGGACGGAATGGCCTTCATCGCTGCCGAACACGAGATCCTGGGCATGGACCACGCGGAACTGGGGGGACTGATCCTGCAGAAATGGGATTTTTCCGAGGAGATGATCCGGGCGGTGCAGCACCACCACGACCCTTACGCCCTGGATCTGGAGCCCTTGATCGCCCTGGTGGCGATGGCCAACACCCTGGTGATCTCGGCCGGGGTAGGGGTGGGGGCCGGCGGACTGACCGGGGCCATGCAAGGCGAGGGGCTTAAGCGTTTCAGCATCAGCGGCGCCGATCTCGAACGCTACCTGGCCAACCTGATCCTGGAGATGGAACGGGCCGAGGAGATGATGGCGTTATCCAACTAGAGCCGGGGAAGGAGAACTATGGCGTTCAACATCTTAGTGGTCGATGATTCCGAGACCATGCGGGCGGTAATCAAGAAGACGGTCGGCATGTGCGGGGTGCAGATTGGCGAGTTCCGGGAGGCGGGCAACGGTCGGGAGGCGCTGCTGGTGCTGGAGGACGCCTGGGTGGACGTGGTCTTAAGCGACATCAACATGCCGGAGATGGGCGGGGTGGAATTCCTGCGGGAGGTAAAAAAAAGCGAGGTGCTGCGCAATATCCCCATCATCTTCATCTCCACCGAATCCAGCCAGGCCCGGATGGACGAGGTGCGGAAGCTGGGGGCGGACGCCTACGTCAAAAAGCCCTTTCAACCCGAAAAAATCAGGGGAATACTACTTGAGGTGCTAAACAAGGCCTACGCCAGCCGGATGACGGAGGAAGCGGGTCTGCCGGTGGCGACGGACGGCGGAGACGGGGCCGACTTTTAACGTCGCCGCGCCTTGGCAAAAAGGAGAGAACAGGTGATTACCGACGAGGAAAAGCGGCTCTTGAACCTGGCGGCGGTCGAGGTGTTCGGCACCATGTACTTCACCCCGGTGGAGCTGCTGCCGGAACTTCCCGCCCAGGACAACTGGCACCTGGAGGCCCAGTATATCAAGACCGAAATTGGCTTTAACGGCCCGCAGCGGGCCCGGCTGTGCTTCTACTTCCCCCGCTCCCTGGCGGTGACCATCGCCTGCGGCTTCCTGGGGATGGGGCCGGAGTGCGAGGTGGAGGAGGCCAAGATCCTGGACACCATGCGCGAGGCGGCCAACATGATGGTCGGCAACCTCTTGGGCCGGCTCGACCCGGAGGGTGCCTGCGTCCTGGGGATCCCCAAGGCGGAGGTGGTGGCCGATTTTTCCCCGGCCAGCCTTGCGGGTGGAGACGTCTTGGCCCTCATCTCCGACTTTGGCTTTATCTGGGCGCTCTTTGGCCGTTAACCGCCTCTCCGCGGGGTCAAGGGGAGTTTCTTCAAGTTGCACCGATGGGTCGTTAGCGGGTGGCGGGTGACGCCCATTTAATTCCAATCATGCCGAGCCAAGAGGCTAAGCCGTCGAATGGCACCCACCTGAACCATAAAGCCTCACGGCGACGGCATAGGGGGCCGTAAGCGTCGGGGGGAAGTTGTCCAGATTATTTAGTTACGGCTCCTAAGAGGCGGGATTACAGACCATGAACAAGATTCGGGTGCTGGTGGTTGACGATTCGGCGGTGGTGCGCAAGGTGTTCAGCGAGGAGTTGGGCCGCGAGCCGGACATCGAGGTGGTGGGCACCGCGCCCGACCCTTACGTGGCCAGGGACAAGATCGTCGCCCTGCGGCCCGACGTGGTCACCCTGGACATCGAGATGCCGAGAATGGACGGCATCACCTTCCTGCGCAAGCTGATGAAGTATTTCCCCCTGCCGGTGATCATTGTCAGCTCCCTGACCGAGGCCGGCGGAGCCCTGGCGATGGAGGCCATGGACATCGGGGCGGTCGAGGTGATCTGCAAGCCCGGCGCCGCCTACTCGGTGGGCGACATGAGCGTCCAACTGGCGGAAAAAATCCGGGCCGCCGCCCGGGTCAACGTCCAGGCCCGGCTGCAAAGCCAAGCGGGGCAGGCCAGGGCGCCCCTGCCGGGTGCGAACCTGGCGCTGGCCAAGACCACCAACAAGATCATCGCCATCGGTTCCTCGACCGGCGGCACCGAGGCCCTAAAGGAGGTGCTGCCCCTGCTGCCGGCCACCTCGCCCGGGGTGCTGGTAGTCCAGCACATGCCGCCCCACTTCACCACCAAGTTCGCCGAACGCCTAAACGACCTCTGCCAGATACAGGTCAAGGAGGCGGAGGACGGCGACTCGGTAACCCCTGGCACCTGCCTGCTGGCGCCCGGCAACTTTCACCTGGTCATGCGGCGCAGCGGCGCCCGCTACTACGTCAACGTCAAGACCGGCCCCCTGGTCTGCCACCAGCGTCCGGCGGTTGACGTGCTGTTCAACTCCGTGGCCGCCTATGGCGGCGCCAACGCCATCGGGGTGATCCTGACCGGCATGGGCCGGGACGGGGCGAGCGGGATGCTGAAGATGAAACAGGCCGGAGCCGCGACCATCGCCCAGGACGAACGGAGCTGCGTGGTCTTCGGGATGCCCAAGGAGGCCATCGAACTGGGCGGGGTGGACCAGGTGCTGCCCTTAAGCGAAATTACCCCCGCCATCCTGCGACTTTTGCAGTAGGTCGGCCAGGAAAAGACCCTCCCTCCCCAACCGGTAGTGTCTATCTCCAGAACAACCCCCAACCGGTAGCGATTAACACCCTTCCACCCCGTCCAAGACTAAATCCCATCTAACGCTTGGATAATGTTTAGAAAAGCGCTTGCTTTTTTCGCCGATCCATGAAACAATGGCCGAGGAGTCCGTTCAGAACAAAACCCAGCCAATGGAGGTTACATGAACTGGATAGCTAAACTCGGCATCGTTTTCGGTTGTTCCCTCTCCCTGATGTTTTCCACCCCCAGCCTCGTCTTGGCCCGTTCCACCTACCCGACGGCGGGCACCAGCGTCAAGCATCATAAGACCAAGAAGAAGGCCCACCACCCTCTCATCCCCAAAAAAAAGGCCACTTCGGCTTCGGCGAAAAAAACTCATCATCCGGTCGTCAAGAAGACGAGACGCCCCGCCGTGCCGACCAAAACGCGCCATCTCAAGACCCGTCGCCATCCGCAGGCGGCAAGGCCGTCCACCACCATGATTGAGCGGGGCATCGAGCCCCGCCCGGAGGCCAACCGGCCGGATAACGGTGGAGATTCGCGGGTCGTGCACCTGGTGAGCCAGGCGGCCCCGGTCAATCTCTCTCACCTCATCACCGCCCGGAGCGCCATGATCATGGATGCGGTCACCGGGGAGACCATTTACTCCCAAGCCCCGGACACCCCGGGCCAACCGGCCAGCACCATCAAGGTGCTGACCGGCGTCATCTCCTTGGACTCCCTGAAAAAAGATGACATGGTGACGGTGAGCCAACATGCCGCCATGATGCCCAAGGCCAAGGTCTATCTGAAGCCAGGCAAGAAGTACCCGGCCTGCGACCTGATCAACGACCTGCTCCTCGCCTCGGCCAACGACGCCAGCGTCGCCCTGGCGGAAAAAATCGCCGGCTCCGAGCCGGCTTTCGCCCAATTGATGACCGCCAAGGCCAGGAGTTTCGGGGCCACCAACACGGTGTGCAAGACCGCCAGCGGCCTGACCGCCGATGGCCAACACACCACCGCCCGCGACCTGGCCCGGATCTTCAACCACGCCATGCGCAACCCCGCCTTTGCCCACAAGTTGTCGGTTACCGAGGCCTTGGACACCGATGGCAAGGTGGTTAAGAGCCACAACCGGGCGCTGTGGCAGGTCGCCGGCACCGAGGGTGGCAAAACCGGCTACACCGTTGCCGCCCGCCGCACCTACGTGGGCAAGTTCAAACGCGGCAACGACGAGATCGTGGTTGCCATGATGGGCAGCGACACCCTGTGGCCGGACGTGAAGAAGCTGGTTGAATACGGGTTCGTCTTGAAACGCAAGGCCGACCTCGCCAGGGCCGGCAAACCGGCCTCCTCGCGAATGCTGGTGCAACTTGGCAACTCCCACCAGTTACGCCGCGCCTCCTCCCTGTAACCCTCTGCCGCTGCCGCCCTTCCCTGACCGGGCCGCCCGCTAAGCGGCCCCGACTCACTCCCGTCCCCATCGCTGCGGCCCACAATGGAGTTGACTCCCCTGGCCCAACGTTGTATCTACACCCTTGATGACGTCGCCAAAGGTTCGATCTGCGGCGGCGCGGGGCGTTTTTGGGCTACCTTTGGCCTCACTCGCCAAACTCACCCCGCGTCTGGCAGATCGGCCCTTTTGCTTAGCCATCGGCTGTCTTTTTGCGAGATCATCAACCCTTGTCCCTCTTGCGCCTAATCCATCCGCCGGGGAAACCAACACCATGAACCTATCCGCCGTTAGCCATCTTCGCCGCCTGCTTGCCGGGCTCTGCCTGCTGATCTTCTTTCCCGCCCTGGCCATGGCAGGAACGCCTCCCAGCCGGGTGGCCATCCTGCCCTTTGCGGCCCATTCCGACCACGACCTGAACTACCTGACCAGCGGCCTGCGCGACATGCTGGCCAGCCGCCTGGCCTCCCAGGCCGGGGTGGCGGTGGTGCCCAGGGAGAACGTCACCCAGGCCCTGGCCGGCAAGGCCAACCCCAGCGACCCCGCCGCCCTGCGGCTGTTAGGCGCCAACCTGCAAGCTGACTACATCCTGGCCGGCAGCCTCACCACCGCCGCCGGCAGTCTGTCCCTGGACGCCACCTTGACTAGCGTCAAGGGCGACGCCCAGCCCCAAACCTTCTACGCCACCGCCCCCAGGGAGGAGGAGATCATCTCCGCCATCGACAACCTCTCCTGGCAGATAGCCGAGAAGGCCTTCGGCAAGACCAAGCCCGCCGCCAGCGCCGCCGGGGTGGCACCCATTCCCACCGCCGGGGCTCAGCAGGCCGCCGATCCCTACCAGACCGCCCACCCCGACCGACTGTTAATGGGCAAGGAGGGCGGCTACTCCAACGTCCTCAGGCCCCTGGGCGTAGTTACCGGGGCCTTGGGTTTCACCAAGAGCCAGGACCTTGATTACGGCCTGGTGGCCATGGACGTGGGCGACGTGGATGGCGACGGCCAAGACGAATTCGTGCTCGCCTCGGCCTACGACGTCCGCATCTACCGCCGCACCGACGGCCGTTACCAAAAGATTGCCCAGATCCCCCTGGGGCATAGATACACAATTCACTGGATCAGCTTGGGCGACATCAACAAGAACGGCCGCCAGG
>JAJYJA010000150.1 GCA_021789795.1 Deltaproteobacteria bacterium
CACCCCAGCATCACCCGCAACGCCAACCACTCCGTCCGCCACGCCCCAGAGTCCAGCCGCCTCAAGCACCCTGGCCCAACTTCCGGGATCAACTCGAACCGGGGGCAGGCCGCACCCTGGCACCAGGTTGGCAACTCGGTAACAGGGGGGGCCTGTTCGACAACGGGTTTAGCCGGTGCGATTTCTGAAAAAGGCCTACCCTCGGTACTGCAAAAACTGTCAAAAGGGGGTTCTTGCAGTTTTTGCAGTACGTCCGGTGGCTGTTTTTCTGATTTCAAACGGGCAAGGTATTTCATGATTGCCCCCAGCCGGTCGTATGATAGATGGTCGCCGGCCTGCCTCTAGTCTCTTGGCGCTCTTCCCACAACCAGTTGTAATCAACCAGCGTCCGCAATGCCTGGGCCACCTGGTCACGGTCGGAAAGCATCGCCCAGCCTGGCCGCCATACGTTCCAGCTTGCGAAGGGGGTGGACAAATCCCCCTTCTTGATCCGCTGCAAGATTGCCTTGGCCGCTGCAACGTCCGGTTGCGAAACCGCCCCATACGCTCGCCTGGCGTGGGTCTCTAGGTATTCGCTCCAGGCCAAGGCTTGAAGGGTGGCTGTTCTTGTAACCGGCCCCGCGCCGCCGTCTGCCAGGTGGATGATTAACGCCAAGGCGGGAATCAGCTTTCGGTACTTTGCAAAATGACTCTCAAGGGCTGGGTGTAGATCGCCACCCCGCAGGCGGGTTTCAAGGTCGGTGCGCCATTCCAGAAACAACCCCAGGGCCTCGGCGTCAAAGCGCAGGAAGGGCATACCCTCGGGGGTGCCGTCATGGCTTACGTCTTGGGTGGCACCTATTTCGTCCGGCACAAGTTTGTCCAGCCGGTCATAAACCTTGAAGGCCTGGTTCTTTGCCTCACTGTCCGGCCAGCGGTCAACATCCTTCCAGTCGCCGCCTTGGTCTGGCCACACCAACAGCCCGAAACGTTGAATCAACCCATCATCCGCCGCACCCCCCTTCACGGCCTGGCGGATATACTCCGCCAACCTGCCCGGTTGCGTGCCGCCCAGTAACGAGAGGCAAACGGCGTCGATATGCAGATTCAGGCCCCGCAAAATCCGGTCGAAGGTATAGGAGCTGTCGCCGTTCCAGGCGGTCAGGTAAAAGCCCCGGCCTTCGGCCTGGTCTTCTCGATCAAGCCCCTTCAATAAGGAAACCAGCTCGTCACGGTAAGCCAATAAGCCGTTGGGGTTTTGCCGCAGCAACTCACCCAGAGACGCCGGGCTTGTGTCGTTGGCAATATAACGCCGTAAGGTCGGCTCGGCTGGTTCGGCCCCGGACAATAGGGCGGATATATCGGCGTTAGAGTCCTTCTCAAGGCGCTTTCGGGCTTCCTTCTGCACGGCCCCGGCTCGCAGCTCGGTAATGACCTTCTCCATTTTGTAATCTGTCATTGCCTGGGCGTACCTGTCATTGGCCTGGGTCACGAGCCTTTTAAGAGGCGCAAGGGTGGCCTCCAGGGCGGGGCTTTTCAGGACTCCAGGCCTGCCGACAACAAGCCCCCAAGTATTGGGGGTGACCGTCCAGTCGGTGCGGGCCTGGGGCCTGATCCCTATTTTCCGGCCTATCACCGCCGCCAAGCCGGTCATGATTCCCGCCGCCACGAAGTCGGGCGGGCATTGGATTCGCTCGCAAATATCTTGAGCCCAGGGGCGCAACGAATCCGGCAACAGGGCGAAGTCGAACGCCGCAACCGGCAAAAGCTCATCTGGCAGGGGCTCCGGCCCTGTGGCTATGACCGGGCGCGGTGAGGGCTCCGTGCGGGGTGCCGGGGCCGGGGCGGGTGCCCCGTACCCCTTACTGGCCAATTCCTTGGCCGCTGCCTTGAAGTCGAAGCCGTGCTCGTAGGCCGCATATAGACCGAAGGCGTCATAAGAGCGTCCGGGCTCCAGAGGGGCGGCATTCGAAGACCAGCAGTAGAAATTGCCGGTCTCCAGCAATACCCCGGATGTGCCATACTCCTTACCGGGGCGAGTCCAGCCCATACCGGCAGTGGTTCGCCGGTCTTCGCCCCAGCCATACCGTGCCAGCAGCTCCGCCACTTCATGTCGGGCGTTGAAGGCGCTGCCAGGGCTGGCGGTGTTGTCTCTATTCGCCGGACTTCCCGGCGAGTGTTGGGCGTTCTTGCCGGGGCGTTGATCGAACACTCTGGCCAGGGTGAGGAGCATGGCCCGCTGGCCGCCGGTGATAGGCGGGGTCTCCCGCAGGCTATGTTCAAGGACTGAATATCCGGGCGAGGGGGCGGTTAGAAAATAGCCGCCCTCAGCCCTGGTCTCGATCCTCACCTCGCCCTTTTCGGTACAGGCGAGTTTCTGGTTGCCTTCGACCGGCTCGGTGCAGCGATAAAAGAGGTGGTAGCCGCCGCTGGGCGTCCGTCGCTTGCAAAGGCTTTTTGCTAGGCTGGGGTCTTGAGCGGTCAGCAAGTCGAGGAAAGGGGCGTAGGTCTCGGGATCATCAAAGTCGATACATTCGAGGTTACCGGATACCCGCCCGCCTATCAGGGCCAGCCGGTCGGCCCGTGCGAAGTGGCGCTGTACGTCCGCCTGCATCATAGGGGCGGCCTGGTATGAGCCCCATTCTCTTATCGCTGGCTTTTTGTCATCCCGCACCGGAATAACCGAAAAGCCGTGTTCGATGCAGGTGGTGGCAACCTCTATGAGATTTGGTGTCATTTGGCGGCACCTCCAGCATCATCAACAGATGCCTCGGCGGGGCCGCAAAGCGGGCAGGGTTTCTCGCAGTGCAACGGGTGCGCGGCCTCGACCGTTAAGAACACGGCGAAAGGGTCGGCTTGGTGGCTGGCGATTATGTAGCTACCGAGCGGCCAGGGCCAGAAGTCGCGTTCAAGAGCGCCTGGGGCGCTTTTGGCGGGCATGGCTCAACCCCGCAAGAGTTTTTCGACTTCATGGGCCGGCCAGAGTAGGCGGCCAGTGGGCAACTTCAGCGGGCGCAACCCCAGGTAATGGCCCTTAACACATAAGGCCCGCCGAATCGTGGTTGGCGAAACGCGAAACTGGGCCGCGAGCTCATTGGTGGACAGCCGGGAAAGAGTGGGTGTGTCGTTCATGGTGGCTCCTTTAAGGGTGTGCCACCGCGCAGACGTTGAGGGTGCTTGGTGGCAATTGGTTTATATGCCACCTGTAACGAGGTTTTCCCGCTAACCGCGGAAGTTGGGAGGATTATTTTCGGGGGGGGATTTTTTTTGGGTTGGCTAGGCTGGAGATGAAGTTTTCAAACGTCTTGAATTTGAGCTTGACCTTAACCGCCGGGCGCGTGTCCTGCACAACGTCGAAGATATACCTCAAAGTTCCCTTTCTTTTGCTGCCCTCTGTTTTTACGCCTTCAAGGTCATACCCAAGGCGATTTTCTTCGTTTTCATTGCGGCTATTTTCAAGCTCCGAAAACAACAATTCCCAAAGTTCTTCTGGTTTCTTAACCTCTGATTGTTTGAAAAGCCTTTTTGCTATTGGTTGCCAAGCGCTTGTTATTCGCGGCTTCCCCGCAGACCTTTTTGACTGCCGTTCCTTTGTCCTATTCACTTCAAGGCCTTGTAGCTCCGCCTGCAATTTGTATATCCCACGGCAAAGCGAATCGATTATGGTTTCGTCAATAGCTTTTCCGCGTTCCAGTCGTATCCGTATCCGTAAAAGCATATCGCGCAGCTCGGTTATTTCCCTGTGGTGAGTGACAAGGCCGCCATCTGGGGGGAAGTCATCGCTTGTTGTCCAGCCATCGTCCGGGGGTGGCAGCTTGGCCGCCAGGTAGTCGAGTTGGGCCTGGAAGGCGGAAAGAGCAGTTGAGACGCTTTCTATGTTTGCCTCCTTACTTAGCGATTTTGCGAAAGTTTCTAAGTCAAGGGTGGTCAAAAAAACAGGGGTCGGGGTGTTTGGCTTTTTCGCTGGCATCCTATCTACCTCCTGGCGGCCAATGGAATCACGGTCGATCTTTGCCCCCCGTGCAGAAGGGCTGTCAAATGCCGCTCCCAGCGGGTTAGGGCCTGCCGCTTCTCTTTGAGGTAAAGGTGCCGGACATAGTGCTTGACCTGTACGCCACCCAGACCGTGGCTCAACAGTTGGGCTCGAATGTCTTGTGACACCCCCAGGCCGGCCAGCATCGTCTCGGCTGTTCGCCGAATGTCGAGCAGGTCGAACGGTTCGCCCCCAAGGGCTTTGGAGATGTCCCGGACGCGGTGCCCCGGAGTTACGGGATCCATCGCACCGCCCTTGCCAGAATAAAACAAGAACTCCTTGTCTGCCTGCCTGGCTCGCTCCGCGAGAGCTTGCGCCAGGGCCAACCCCTCGTGCCCCAGAGGAATGACGTGCTCCCTTGGGGCCGTTCGGCGGCCCTTCCTGTCAAACAAGCGAAGCGAGCCCGCCAGCTCGTCGAAATCGCCAAGTCTGGCCTGGAGAAGCTGCCGCATTCGCTGTCCACCCGCCAGTAGTGCAAGCCGCAGGGCTCGGTCGGCCAGGGAATCCCCCAAAGCCCGCATGTAGGCCGTGAGTTCGTCCGCAGTCAAGACACGATCCCTTGCCTTGATCGCAATCGTAGCCACCGGCAAAATCGGGTTAGTTGTTATCTCAAATGGAATCAGGGCCGCCGGAAGAAAGGCGTTAAACGGGGCTCGCATCGCCGCATTATAGGCCGCTGCTAGGTAGCTTCGCAGTATCCCAGCCGTCCGGGGCTTCCCGGCCTCTAAAACCTGCCTGATGATCGCCGCTGCTTGGTGTGCCGTCACGGCCCCCGCATAGGTGGCGGCCAGTTCGGGGTGCGGTTCGAAAAGGTGGCATTTGAATGCGGAGATGGCGTCGGCGGCGCTCTTTCTTTTGCCCTGCCCTTCCAGATGGGCGACATACTCGTTGCAGAGGGCCTTGAGTGTGCAAAGCGAACGTTTGGCCGCCTCGTGTTGCTCTGCCTCCAGAGCGGCGGTTTTAGCCTCCCGTTCGCGGGCCTGGTCTCTTGCCTGCTCCCTGGGGTCGATCCCCTTGTCAACCTTCGTTTGTAATTCGTTGGCCTCGGCCCTGGCGGCCTCAAGCGTCCATGCGCTGACCGGGCCGATTGTCCAGCGGAGGGTGCGGCCCTGGATCTTGCTTTCAAAAACAAAGCTCTTGGCCCCTGCCATTGTCACCCGGACACCTAGCCGGGGGCTTTCAGTGTCCCAGAAAAAATCCTGATCTCGATTTTGGCCGCACATGTAGCCAGAAATCCGTCCTGGAGTCAGTCTTTCGCGTTTCATGGCCCTCGCACCCCCCTGTTTTTTCTGGCTTCTTGCTTCTGGCTACATGAGGTTTTCATGTAGCCACCATGTAGCCAAATTTATACAATACAAGACAATTTAACGCAACTGTATTGTGGGGGTTAAAACAAGGGAAAGGACAATGAAACGTGATAGTTAGGCGGGAAAAACAATGCGGAACAATGGAAAACAATTAGGGAAAAAATCGCCTTTTTTCCGATTCGTAATCAGTAGGTCGCGGGTTCGACTCCCATCGCCGGCTCCAGTAAAATCAAGCCCTTAGAGAGATTTTCGATCTGAGGGCTTTTCTTTTTGGCCTTCATGTAGCCACCATGTAGCCAGAATTGCACAATACAATACAACCCTTAACATAAAAAAAAGCCCCGTGCCAGCATAGGCAAGGGGCTTGTTGCAGATACGCCAAGTGACAAAATTTGTCACTCATCCTGGCGCAGGTATTTTTCTACATGTTCCAACAGCCTCCCAGGGGAAACCTTCCCCAGCAGGCCTATGGGGATGGCGGCGCTCACGTCTGGGGCCAGCCG
>JAJYJA010000151.1 GCA_021789795.1 Deltaproteobacteria bacterium
TTGGCACCGGCTGTGGGCCGTAACTATTCAGCCGCGCCCCAGATGCGCGAAACCAGCCGGCGAGCTATACTTTTTGGTATGTGAGCCGGCTGGTGACAAAGCAGATGGGGTGCGGCTGGATAGTTACCCGCCGGTTAACTTATTGGGTCAGGTCCATGAGCTGGATGTCCGCCCCCTTCCGCAGGCCGGCCAGCCATTGGTTAACCATCGCTTGGCGTTTGCCTTGTTTGAGCTGGTTCTCCAGAAAGGGGGTGGCCTCGGCCAGCGACTTGTTGACCGCCGGCCGGTAGCCGATCAGTTGCACGATATGCAAATTGCCGTCCATCTCCACCGGCTCCGACCACTTGTAGGGCTTGAGCACCCTGGCCGCCTCGAACAGGGAGCGGTTCTTGGTCTGGTCCAGGGTCACGCCCTTTTGCAGGGCGAAATTTTTGTCCTCCGGGAGCTTGCCGGGGTCGTTGCCGTACTTGTCGATGATTTCCTGCCGCACCTGCTTGGCCTTGGCCACCGAGTCGGCGGCCTTGGGGTCGGAGAAGAATACCAGATCGTTGACCTGTACCAGCTCGTCGGTGACGAATAGCTGGCGCTTCTCCGCCTCGTAGGCCTTTTTTATTTCCTGGTCGCTGACCTTGATCTTGGCGTCGAACTCCTGCTCGATGAACATCTGGATGGTCTCGAAGCGCTGCATCTGATTCTCGAACTCCTTTTCGTCCCCGAACTGGTTGTTGATGAAGTGCTGGAAGTCGGCCTCGGTCTTGAACCGCTTCTTGACTTGGGCGATCTTCTCCTTCAGTCGCTCCGGCGGCACGCCCTTGATCACCGCCTTGGCCTTCTGGTAGGCCAGCTCCTCGGTGATCAGCTTGTTGGTCGCCTCCTTCTTGATCTCTTGCGCCAACAAGGGTGAAATCGCCTCGCTGCCGTGTTCGGTGCGGGAAATTTCACTCATCTTGCGCATCAGTTGCGCCATGTTGATGACCTGGCCGTTCACCTTGGCGACCACTACCTTTTCCGCATCGCCGTGGCTGGCGGCCATGCCCTTCGGGGGCGGGGCCGCGGCTGGGGTCGCGGCCCGGACTAGCGGTTGCGGCAGGGCGAGGAGGAGAAGCAGGCTGGCGGAAAGCAGGAAGCTTTTGGTCTTGACGGGTGGCATTGGGGTCTCCTGGGGATTTTTATGGGGTGCGGATCGTTGATGGCGTCGCAAAAAGACCGATCTACTGCGGCGCGTGGCGGTTTGGCTCGTTCGGCATACCATCTGTATGGCCTCACTCGCCAAACACACCCCGCGCCTTGCATATCGGCCCTTTTGCTTAGCCATCGGCTACCTTTTTGCGAGATCATCATCGTTAATAGGTGTTTTTTGGGGCCGGCGTGGGTCGTTCTGGGGGTTTCTGGTTCATAGCAGTTGCCGGACGATGGTCAGTACCACCGAGGTGGAGTCGCTCTGCTCGTTGCGCAGCCATCGGGCCTGGGCGGATTGCAGGAGCAGCTCCTCGTCGGAGTGGTAGTCGGAAAACGAGTAGTTGGCGTTCAAGTTGATGCTGGTCGCCCCCAGCACCCAGGCCCGTCCGGCGTTTAACCCGTACTGTAAGCGGTTGGATTTCATGTTCTGGTCGCCGTGGGTGGTCTCCCAGATGTAGCTGATGTAGCTGTTTAGGGTGCATTCGACCCAGGGGATCTGGAATCCCCGGCTGAGGGTGAGCGAGTTCTGGAGGTCAACGAGTTTGTTGGTGCCCAGATCCTGGGTCGGCACCAGGGCCCCGTAGGCGAAGCCCATGCGGAAGATGTTGCCCCGGGTGTAGTTGTAGAGGGTCTGGGCCTTGAGCACGGCCTTGAGGAAGGGCACCGGGCTGGTCAGGCTCGCGGTTGACGAGTAGCCGTCCTCGGTCGAGACGAAGGAGGTCTGGCTGAAGGTAATGTTGTTGCTCGCGTCGGTGAACTTGTCGTAACCGTGCCCGGTCTCGTAGGAGCTGTGGGCGTCGGCGGACAGCGACAGGCTGACGAATTTTAGGAACATCTTCGACCAGTCGTAGGAGGCCCGGGTGGTGTCGATGATTGCGTCGCCGCTCTGGTCGGGCGGGGCGGCGGTGGTGGTGGCGGTATTGTTAAGGGTGGGGACCTTGCCCATGCCGTTGATCCAGCGCCGCGAGGTCTCGATCTTGAACTTGTTGATGTGGTAGCCGATGCTGGCCAGGTCGTCGGTCACCTTGGGCGCCAGGGGGGTGCCGCTGAACTGGCCGTCCTGGGTGGTGACGGTGTGTTGATATTTGGCCGACCAGCGCTGGAAGAGGTTGATGCCCGCCGAGGCGGAGATGGTGTGGGAGTTGATCTTGGCCGGGGTGAGATAGGTGGTGACCCGGAACTGGAAGGGGCCGTATGTGCTGCCGACTTGCAGCAAGTTGTAATAGGTGGAGTTAAGGTACGGTTTAACGTTGCCGGTTATCCAGACCTCCCGGGGGTCGTTGGGGTTGAAGGTGTAGTCGCTGCCGTTTAGGGCGCTCCAGCAGGCGTTGGCGGTTCTGGGGTTCTGCACGGCGTTGGCGCAGTTGGTGTTGCTTGCCGGGTTGTCGGACAACACCTCGACGATGATCGGGCTGGAGAGGTCGGTGGTGGTGTCCAGCCGGATCCGGTTGTCGTTTAGGCGCACGGCGTTTTGGCCGTCATATTTGCTGTAGGTGAGGTATTGGGCGCTGACCCCGGTTTGATTGTTGTCGCTGTTCTGGGTCGAGAGGGTGGCGGTGGCCAGGCTGTTGGCGGGCAGCAGCTTCTGGTAGTCGCTCTCCAGACCCCAATTTTTCTCCTCGTTGGTGCCCTTGGTAGGCTCCTGATCAGACGGATGGCCGCTAAGGTCGGTCATGGTGTCGGTGCGCTTGTCATCGGTGGTGCGGCTGTCGGTGGTGAAGCGGGTGACCAGGCTGTCGTAGAGCCGGTGGGTCAGGTCGAACTTGTAGCCCTTATCGTCGCGGGAGGAGGCGCTTTTGGAGTTGTAGGAGGTAATGCTGGAGCCGGCAGCGCCCAGGCCGCTCGGCTGCGGCCGGGTGCTGTTGTCGTTTGATTGGTTGCCCCAGAGGTTCAGGCGGCTAGTCAAGTGCCAGGGCAACTGGGCGCCGATGTTCTCGTTGACGCTTTGCAGGTCGTTGCTGTAGGTGGTTTTGGGTGTCTGGCCGGGCCCGGTTATCGCCCCGGTGAACACCCCGTCTTCGTGATTGAAGTTAGATTGGTTTAAGTCGGTTGAGAAGTCGAAGATCTTGTAGTTGAAGTGGTTGCTGATCGATGTCTGTTGGTTGTCGCCGTTTCCTTGCATCTTTCGGTTGGGATCGTTGCTGTCGTTGGCGTCGTTATCGGTCTGATAGCGGAGCGTGGCGTTGGTTGAGAAGTCTTTAAGCCAGCCAAATTTCGCCTTGTTGAAGGAGCCGAACAGGTTGTATATATCGTTGTCGCTGGAGGTGTCGCTATCGCTGCGGTTGGTTTTCTGATAACGGAACTTGGCGCTGTAGAACTGCTTGCGGTAGCTTAAATTCGCCCCCGACTGGGTAGTCTGCTGTTGCCCCATGTTGTTGGACGAGGAGGTGGAGAAGGGCTTGTCCCGCTTGGTGTACAGCTCCAGGTTGTAGGGTTTGTTCTGTAGAAACATCCCCCGCAGGTTGTAGTTGTCGAGGCCGCCACCCTGCGATTGATCCTGGTTGTCGTAGTAGATGCGGGTCTGATCCTGGCCGTGGGAGACTGAGGCATCGAAGGCCATCAGGGCGGGGTCATAGACGAAGCCGGTGGTGGCGAGATCCAGGGTCTCGCGCAGGCCCCGCCGCTCGTCGGCGACGGCGGTGGTTTGGTCGGTCTTGGAGTGATCCTTGGCAAATACCGATTGCAGGGTCAGGGTGGCGTTGTAGTCGGTGAGGATAGGCTTGTAGTCCGACATCCTGGCCGTGGCCGGGCGCACCCCGCCCGTCTCCATGACGATCATGGCTAGTAGCGACAGGCTGCGGCGGGTTAAGCGCTTATTCATGCCCGGCTTTGACCTGCGGGGGGCGAGGTGGAGACCGTCTCCGGGCAGCTTGGCGGGTGCCTAGTTGCAAAATTACCTGCCCTTTAATCCCCGCTTGCGTCACTTGCTTAGTTTCTTGCCCTTGTCCCGCTCCAACTTCTCCAGCATCTCCTGATAGAGTTGCTGGTCGGACTTGTATTTTGCGCCCTGCATCCGGCCGTAGGCATAGACGTTGATCGCCTGGTGCTTGTTGAACTGGCTGGTGATTAAGATCAGATACTCGATCTCGAAGCCGGGGGCCGCGTACTGCTTGAAGAGGTTGACGTTGTTGTAATCGATGTCCACGGCGGCGGGCAGGGTGAGCGAGCCTGGCTGGCCGGTCTCGTTGCCGAAGTAGGTCAGCAACTGGCCGGTGTTGGAGAAGACCTGCACCACGTCGTAGGCGGCGTCCACCACGTACATCCGGCCCTGATGGTCGATGGCGATGCCCCGCGGCCGCCCGAAGAATCCGGGGCTGTCGCCCACCCCGCCCAGGCCGCCCCGGAAATGGCCGTCGCGGTCGTACTTCATCACCATGAAGTGGTAGGCATCCACCACGTACAGGTAGCCGTCCTTGTCAAAGGCGAGCCCGTAGGCGATGCCCAGGGTCTGCTCCGGGGTGCCCTTGCGGCCGATGGTGCTGACCAGCTTGCCGGATTTGAGGTCGAAGACCTTGACCCCGCCGGTCAGCCGGGTGGAGTCGGCCACGTAGAGCTTGCCCTCGAAGACCTGGGCGTCAACCGGCTTCCACTGGTCCGGGCTGGAGAAGCCCCGGATGAACTGGTTGTTGGCGTTGTACTCCAGTACCTGGGCCCGCACCGGGTCGCAGACGTAGATGTTGCCCTGAGGATCCGAGGTGACGTTGATGGGCTCGATCACCTTGCCGGGGCCCACCGAACCGGGGAAGGGGCCGAATTTTTTCTTGTTTAAGTCAAAGAGAAAGACCCCCGCCGAGGTGTCGCCCAGGTAGATCACCCCGTTGCTGATCGTCACCCCGTAGGGCTTTTTGAGCACGTCGTTCTTGGTTTTTTTTTCGCCCAGAAAGCTGTCCAGCCCCCCGGCCTTGGTGCTGAAATCGTCCTTGCCGTTGAAGCTGGTCAGGAACTGATAGCGGGGCGGTTCCGGCAGCGGGGGATAGAAGATGGGGCCGGCGGTCTTTTTCGCCTCCGGGGCCGGCTGGCTCACGCAGCCGCCTAGGGCCAGTGCTAGTAGGGGGATAAGCGCTAAAATATATCTGGTAAAATTATGCCGTTTGGGGTAGCGTGGCATGGTGGATTCCTCCTTTATCTAAATGGTTAGGTAAGGATGCGGGCCCTGGTCTGCTTGCCGTCCATGTGGTTGGCGCGGGGGGCGGGTCAAGGGGAGTAGTGCTGGTGCGGATGGCCTCTTATGGTTATTTAGGAATCGTCAACGGGCAAACGCAGGCCATCATAACGCAAGGATGCGCCGCTTGTAAAGCGATAGCTTAATTCACGGGACAGGAGACAGGGAACAGGAGACGGGAGGAGACAGGGGGCGGCAGGCCAGTGCCTACTTGCCAACGGTTTTGAAAGAGATGACGTCCTTCTGAAGGAGATGATGTCGTCACCCCGGCGAAGGCCGGGGTCTAGCGCCCCTTGCGAGGCTGGATTCAGGCCGTCGCCGGCATGAAGAGACAGTGGCAACAAGTAGGTCACGTAATTTTGCCACTAGCCACTAACCACATTAAGGTTGCTGATGGGGTGATTTTCCCCTTTGTTGAGAAAATTCGCCCTGCTTGAGGTCTCCGGGGCTGGGACTGGGGTGATAAGGCGCGGCGGTGAG
>JAJYJA010000152.1 GCA_021789795.1 Deltaproteobacteria bacterium
GGCGCAGCAAGGCGCGGATAAGAAAAGGCCCCTTTAAAAGGGCTTACTGGAAGGTCTTTTGATGAACACTATTGACAGATGGCCACATAAGAAAAAAAACTCCAGGGGCCGACATATGGGCGCCGGGCGGCAACCACCTGGGCCCTTCCCCACCACCCTTACGGCTCCTGATCCCGTAGCCTCGACGGCTCATGGCCACACGAGACAAAAAGGAAAATCTTGCGCCGCCCGGCAAAGAACGATATAAAACCCTTCGTTGATGGTCTCGCAAAAAATAGCCGATGGCTAAGCAAAAGGGCCGATATACAAGGCGCGGGGTGCGTTTGGCGAGTGAGGCCATACATCCCGGTATGCCGAACGAGCCAAACCGCCACGCAACGCAGTAGATCGGCCCTTTTGCGACGCCATCTTCGTTCGTCCACCGGCTCCAGCCACCCCGGCCAGATCAAAAAACGCTACCCATTCCACCCCCTCTCCCGGCCCCATGACCGCCACCTACGACGAGTCCAAGATCAAGACCCTAAGCTCGCTGGAGCACATCCGGCTTAGGCCCGGCATGTACATTGGCCGCCTGGGCAATGGCTCGCACCCGGACGACGGCGTCTATATCCTGCTCAAGGAGATCATCGACAACGCGGTGGACGAGTTCATCATGGGGGCGGGCAAGCGGGTGGAAATCGAGATCGGCGACGACCGGCGGGTGCGGGTGCGGGACTATGGCCGCGGCATCCCCCTGGGCAAGGTGGTGGAGTGCGTGTCGGTGATCAACACCGGCGCCAAGTACAACACCGAGGTCTTCCAGTTCTCGGTGGGCCTAAACGGGGTGGGCACCAAGGCGGTCAACGCCTTGTCGAGCGAGTTTGCCGTCACCTCCTTCCGGGAGGGCCGCTGCGCCCGGGCCGAGTTCGCGCAAGGCCGGCTCGTCCGCCAGGAGAGCGGGGAGGCGGAGGGCAAGGACGGCACCTTAATCGAATTCCTTCCCGACCCCGAGATCTTCGAGGACTTCGCCTTCAACCTGGAGTTCGTCCGCAAGCGCCTGTGGCGCTACGCCTACCTGAACGCGGGGCTCAAGCTCCACTTCCAGGGCGAGTGTTTCTTCTCGGCCAACGGCCTGCTCGACCTGCTCGCGAGCGAGATCAACGGCGCCCAGCTCTACGACTTCATCCACCACCAGGGCGAGACCCTGGAGTTCACCTTCTCCCACACCGACGGCTACGGGGAGAACTACTTCTCCTTTGTCAACGGCACCTTCACCAACGAGGGCGGCACCCATCTCTCCGCCTTCCGGGAGGGGATCTTGAAGGGGGTGAACGAGTTCTCGGGCAAAAAGTTCATGGGCGAGGACGTGCGGGACGGCATCGTGGGCGCCATCGCGATCAAGGTCAAGGACCCGATCTTCGAGTCCCAGACCAAGAACAAGCTGGGCAACACCGAGATCCGGGCCGGCATCGTCAACCAGGTGCGGGACGTGGTCTGCGCGCACCTCTACAAGCACACCGACCTCGCCGAGCTGATCCTGGACAAGGTGCAGCAGAACGCCAAGATCAGGAAGGACTTGCAGGAGGTGCGCAAGGAGGCCAAGGCCAAGGCCAAGAAGGCGGCCCTCAAGGTGCCGCAGCTCAAGGACTGCAAGTACCACCCCAGCCGCGAGCAGCCCTCGCCGCCGGGCCGCGAGAACATGGTCTTCATCACCGAGGGCCAGTCGGCCTCCGGCTCCATCGTCACCGCCCGCGACCCCATGACCCAGGCGGTGTTCTCGCTCAAGGGCAAGCCGATGAACGTTTACGGCCAGAACCTGACCCTGCTCTACAAGAACGAGGAGATGTACAACCTGATGCGGGCCTTGAACATCGAGGATTCGGCGGGCGGCCTGCGCTTCGACCGGGTGATCCTGGCCACCGACGCCGATGTCGATGGCCTCCACATCCGCAACCTGATCCTGACCTTCTTCCTGCACTACTTCGAGAACATCGTCAAGCGCGGCCACATCTACATCCTCGAGACCCCGATCTTTCGGGTCCGCGACAAGGAGGAGACGATATACTGCTACTCCGAAACCGAAAAACAGGCGGCGGAGAGGCGCCTGGCGGGCCGAGGCAAGGTCAGGAGACGGGTCGAGATCACCCGCTTCAAGGGCTTGGGCGAGATCTCGCCCCGGGAGTTCAAGCAGTTCATCGCCGCCGACATGCGCCTCGAACAGGTGCGGATCGACACCCTAAGCGAGGTGCCGCGCATCCTCGACTTCTACATGGGCAAGAACACCCCGGAGCGCAAGGATTACATCATGGGCAAGTTCGCCGCCGCCTGCCAGGAGGTGGGGTAATGGACAACGGCCAGGACATCCGCTGGCGACAGCGGTTCTCAAATTACCAGAAGGCCTTGGCGCAATTGGCCAACGCGGTCGAGCTTAGCCAACGGCGTCCCCTGTCGGAACTGGAGCAGCAAGGGCTGGTGCAGGCCTTTGAATACACCTACGAGATGGCCTGGAACACCATGCGGGACTATTTGATCCATCAAGGGATCTCCGATCTGGTAGGCTCACGGGACACGATTCGCGAGTCCTTCAGCCAGGGGCTGATAATAGACGGCGAGGGCTGGATGGACATGCTGGTCGATCGCAACCGCTCGTCGCACACCTACAACCTGGCGGTGGCGGAAACGATCGTAGCCAACATCCTAACCCGTTATTTCCCCCTATTCTTGGAGCTTAAAATACGCCTGCAAAACCTCCCATGACCACCGACGAAGGCGGTTTCGGGCTGCCCGCCGCAGCACTGACCAAAATCCGCCAGGTGCTGGCCAGTCATCCGGCCATCGAGGCGGCGGTCATCTATGGCTCCCGGGCCAAGGGAAATTTTCGTCCCGGCTCGGACATCGACCTCACCCTGCTCGGCGACACCCTGGTTGACCACGACTTGCGGCGCGTAATCCGCGACTTGGACGACCTGCTGCTACCCTACGCCTTCGACCTGTCACTGTACCGACAGCTAGACCATCCCGGCCTGCTCGCCCACATCAACCGGGCGGGGCAGACGCTTTACCGCAAGGAAGAAGCCCCATGCTAGACTCCGACTACGGCCTCCTGCACCAACTCTTCGACACCAACTTCCTGGAGTACACCGCCTACGTGGTCAAGGAGCGGGCCATCCCCCAGTTGGAGGACGGCTTAAAACCGGTGCAGCGGCGGATCATGCAGACCCTGTGGAACATGGACGACGGCCGCTTCCACAAGGTGGCCAACGTGGTGGGCGAGTCGATGAAGCTCCACCCCCACGGCGACGCCTCCATCTTCGCGGCCCTGGTCAACCTGGCCAACAAGGGCTATCTCATCGATCAGCAAGGAAATTTCGGCAACCTCCTGACCGGAGACAGCGCCTCGGCGGCCCGTTATATCGAGTGCCGCCTCTCGCCCCTGGCCCTGGAGGTGATGTTCAACCCGGACCTCACCGAGTACGTCGATTCCTACGACGGCCGGATGCGGGAACCGGTGACCCTGCCGGCCAAGATCCCGCTCTTGCTCCTGCAAGGGGCGGAGGGTATCGCGGTGGGCATGGCCACCAAGATCATGCCCCACAACTTCGGGGAGCTGCTCGCCGCCCAGAAGGCCATCCTCAAAGGTGAGCAATTCGAGATATACCCAGATTTTTACCAAGGCGGGCTGGTGGATGTCAGCCACTACGAACGTGGCAACGGCCGCCTGAAGTGCCGGGCCCGGATCGAGGAGACCAACGACAAGACCATCACCATCCGCGAACTGCCCTACGGCACCACCACCGCCTCCCTGGTGGAGAGCATCGAGAAGGCGGTGCGGGCCGGCAAGCTCAAGATCGTCTCCATCAACGACTACACCGCCGAAACGGTGGAGATCGAGATCAAGCTGGCCCGGGGCATGTACGCCCGGGACACCATCAGCGCCCTCTACGCCTTCACCGACTGCGAGGTGTCGATCAGCCCCAACCTGACCGTCATCCGCGACCAACAGCCGGTGGTGCTGGGCGTGGACGAGGTGCTGCGCGCCAACACCGAGCGCCTGGTCGATCTCCTTGGGCGGGAACTGGTCATCGAACGCGACCGGCTAAGGGAAGGCCTGCACGCCGCCCTGCTGGAGCAGATCTTCATCGAGGAGCGACTGTACAAGCAGATCGAGGAGTGCCCGTCCCACGAGCTGGTGCTGGCCGCCATCGACGCGGCCCTGCAACCCTTCGCCGACCGGCTGCTGCGCCCGGTGTCCAAGGAGGACATCGAGCGGCTGCTGGAGATCCGCATCCGCCGCATCTCCCGCTACGACCTTAACAAAAAACGGCAGGAAATCGAGGGGATCAAGAAGGAGACCGCCCAGGTGGAGCACCACCTGCAAGACGTGGTCAAATACGCCATCGCCTACCTGGACCGGCTGCTCAAGAAATACGGGGGCTTATACCCGCGCCGCACCGAGATCGCCACCTTCAGCGAGGTGGAGGCCAAGGCGGTGGCCCTCTCCAACCTCACCTGCGGCTACGACCCCCAGACCGGCTTCCTGGGCTACCAGGTCAAGGCGGATCCGGAACGCTCCTTCGCCTGCTCCGAGTACGACAAGTTCCTGCTCATCTTCCGGGACGGCGCCTACAAGGTCATCAACGGCGCGGACAAGCTCTTCGTGGGGCCAGACCTGATCCACGCCGGCAAGGACGACCCCAAGCTGGTCTTCAACATCATCTACCGGGACGGCACCGACAACCTCTCCTACGTCAAGCGCTTCCCCATGCCCAAGTTCATCCTGGACAAGGAGTACCGCCTGTTCCCGGAGCACCCCAAATCCCGCATCCAGCACCTGGCCGTCGGCGAAGGCTGCCGGGTGCGGGTCTATTTCGCGCCCTCTGCCCGCTCCAAGGTCAACTCCTGCGAGGTGCCCTTCAAGGATTACCTGGTCAAGGGGGTGACAGCCAAGGGCCGGCGGCTGGGCAGCCGGGTACTGCGCCGCATCGTGCCCCTGGTGGATAGGGAGGAAGAGACGGGCACGGCTCCCCTGCCCCTGCCCGGCATGGCCCCGGAAGTCAAGCCGCCGGAATCGTCCGGCGGCTAACGCCGCGCCCTGTCCCCACCGTCCTTCCGGCCCCGCAGTCCGCTGGCAGCCCCGCGTTCCGGCGGGGCGCTGCTTTAATATGGGCGCTCAACCCCCGCCCGCCGGGGTGAAAACTCGCCGCCCGGCGGGGAGTAATAACCCCGGCCCTGGCGATAACGCCTTGCCCGGCGGGCGTTACCGGGCTATTTCCTATTTGCAACCCTAATTACTGGCAGACCCTGGCCAATGCCCACGCCCTCCTGGCCCGCCCCGGAGAGAACGGAAACGGCGCCAGGCCCAGGCCTGCTGCTGGCTCTCCCCGCCCTGGCCAGGACCAGAGAGTCAAGCATGGCGTGATACTTGCAAGATAACCAGCCGTCCATCCAGGACTGAGTATCAGTGAAAAATGATACTCCGGGCCTGGAAGTTATTGAAAGTATCGCTCGAACATGATAGAAATAAGGTTGCTTTGGCTAAAAAATAAGGTTCGTCTTTTTTTTACATAACTCAAAACTAGGGAGGAAAAAATGAACAAAAAACTGCTTGTGGGCCTGTTTTCCGTGTTCATGGCCTGGGCGCCGTGGAGCGGTTACGCAGCTCAAACCATCGACGCGCCACACCGAAATCTGGACAGCAACGAGGCGACGGAGGACTGCACCTACTGCCACTTCGCCAACTATCAGCCCAGCGATTGCCTCCGCTGCCACAACAACCCCACCGCCCCTTACGGCGACAGCACCGCGCCTCAGGTGGTAACTCATAAGGGTCTGGAG
>JAJYJA010000153.1 GCA_021789795.1 Deltaproteobacteria bacterium
ATGACCCCCTGTCGGTGATGATCCAGTCCCGGTCAGCCGCCGGCAAGTCCTGCCTGCAAGATGCGATTCTGTCCTTGATGCCGGAAGAGGACACCATCAAATACACCCGGCTCACCGACCAGGCCCTCTTTTACAAGGACGGCACCCTGGCCCACAAGATCCTGGCCATTGAGGAGCTGGACGGCATGAACGGGGCTATGTACTCGATCCGGACCATCCAGTCATCGAAGAAGATCACCGTGGCCTATACCGGCAAGGACCCGGTAACCGGCGAGATGCGGACCGGCGAGAACACGGTGGAAGGCCCCTTGATGGTCTTTATCACCACCACCCAAGCCGAGATCGACGGCGAGACCGCGAGCCGCTTCCTGTTCGTCTCCATCGACGAGTCCCGCGAGATGACCGAGAAGATCCTGGCCAAACAGCGTGAGGCCCACACCCTGCAAGGGATGATGCACCGGCTTAAAAGTACGGACATCACCAGGAAGCACAAGAACGCCAACCGGCTCCTGCGGCCCGTGAAGGTGCTCAATCCCTACGCGGAACTGCTCACCTTTACCAGCAAGTCACTCAGGGGCAGACGCGACCAAACGAAGTACCTGAACCTGATCCAGACCATCGCCTACCTCTTCCAGTATCAGCGAAAGGCCCACACCATCGATTACGGCGGCGAGAGCCTGGAGTACATCAACGTCACCCTTGCCGACATCGCCGCGGCCAACCGCATTGCCGATGAGGTCCTGGGCCGCTCGCTTGACGAGTTGTCTCCGCCGTCCCGGAAACTCCTCGGGCTGATACGCGAGATGTGCGAACAACAGGCCGAGGAGGGCGACCGGGAGAGATGCTTTTCCCGGCGTGACATCCGGGAGTACTCCGGCTGGAGCGACTTCCAGGTCAAGACCCATGTCCGGCAGCTGGAGGAGCTGGAGTACCTGTACTCCGTGGCCGGCAGGAAGGGCAAGGAGTACGTCTACGAGCTGGCCTATACCGGCGGCGGCGAGGACGGCAAACCCTTCCTGGTCGGCCTGGTCGAGATGGAACAATTAAGAAAGAAAGCGGCGGAGATGGGGATAGGCGATGACTCGGAGTCTGGCGTTTACTTGGAGGGCTAAAACCGTAACTTGGAGGGGCAAAAAACCAACTTGGAGCCCACTTGGAGGGCGGTTAGAGGCCACCTGGCGGGTAAGGGTTGATTGCCAGAATCCCTTGCCCTGCAAGGCTTACCGGGGGAAAAGGCCACAACTTGGCGGTGCAACCGGGAAAAGATAATAAGACACACACACCAAAACAAGGGTGCATAGGCATAGGAGGGATCATGGAACAAGAACGGAGATGCGAGGCGCTGACGACCAAGGGCAGGCGGTGCCGGAAAAAGGCGGAACTCTACCGCCCACACCAGGGCCGGGAGTACCTGACCTGTAAGCAACACAACCTGGACTTCCGCCCTCATCCCGGCATAGTCAAGGAAAAGGAGGCCGCCGCCAATGGCTGAAAATGACCTGCTCTTCCAGTTCAAGGAACACTTGCAGACCATCGGCAGGACAGCGGCCACGGTGGAGGATTACACCTGCCATGCCGGCCTCTTCCTGAAAGACCTGGCCACAGACATCAAGGCCGTGACCAGGCGCGACCTGGAGGCATACATTGCCGGGCTCTTCGAGCACCGGACCGCCGCTGGCCAGGGCTACGCCACCGCCACCATCATCATCAAGGTCCGCTCTCTGAAACGGTTCTTCGAATTCCTGGAGGCCAAGAACATCATCTTCATCAACCCCATGGAGTTTATCCAGCAGCCGCAACGGCAAAGGACGCTACCCCGCGACATCCTGACCACGGAGGAGATGAACAAGATCCTCGATCAGCCTAACCTCGGAACCCTGACCGGTATCCGTGACCGGACCGTGCTGGAGCTCTTCTACTCCACCGGCGTCCGACTGAATGAACTCTGCCGGTTGACCATCTATGACGCCGATCTACAGGGCGGCATGCTCAGGATCAACAACGGCAAGGGCCAGAAAGACCGGGTGGTGCCCCTGGGCAAACATGCGGCCCGCTACCTGAAGGAGTACATCACCAAGGTGCGGCCGCAAACCACCAAGACCAACCGGCAGAACCGCAGCCTCTTTGTTGACCGTTACGGCAAGCCGATCAGCCACCAGGCAGTCACCATCATGGTCCGCACCCATGCCCAAGGGGCGGGCATCGATAAGAAGGTCACGGCCCACACCTTCCGCCACACCTTTGCCAGCCACCTGGTCAAGAACGGGGCTAATGTCGTGGCCGTGCAAAAGATGTTGGGCCACGCCGACCTGAAAACCACCCAAGAATATATCCGAGCCCTGGGCCTGGATCTGAAAAAGGCCCATCAGAAGAGCCACCCAAGGGAGAAGGACAAGGTGAGCAAAGGGGCGGTCAAGCCGAAACTCACCCGCTTCCTGCCGAAACCGGACCATGAAAGAAAGCAACCTCTCGCCACTGGCGGCTGAGTACCTGCAAGCCCTGCAGGTGCGCAACCTCTCGGCGCGGACCATCAATGGCCGGCGCTTCCTGCTGGAGAAGTTCTTTCTCTTCCTGGCTGAGCGGGGCGTCACCCACACCGATGGCATCACCAAAGGGGTCATTGCCGACTATCAGACCGAACTCTACCACGCCGTGAATCACCGGGGCCGTCCCAACTGCGTCGGCTATCAGAACGGCAGAATGGCGGCGGTCAAGGGCTTTACCCGGTTCCTCAAGGAGCGTGACTACCTCGTCGCCGATCCCGCCCAGGGCATCCCCTATGCCAAACGGCCCCAAAGGCTGCCCAGGGGGATACTCACCCCGGCCGAGGCCCGGAAGGTCATCAACGCCCCGGACACCAAGTGCGCCGTCGGTTACCGTGACCACACCATTTTAGAGGTGCTCTATACCACTGGGATCAGGAAGGAGGAGTTGAACCAGCTCACCCTTGCCGATGTGGACTATGATGACGGGTTCTTGCGGATCAACGGCGGCAAGGGCAACAAGGACCGGGTGGTGCCTCTTGGCCGGATCGCCTGCCGGTACTTGGAAAACTACATCAAATCGGTCCGTCCGGAGTTCATCAAGGACCCGTACAACCACCACCTGTTTCTCTCGACCAGGGGCAACCGGTTGTCAAAAAACGTGGTGTGGAAACTGGTCAAGAAATACGCCAAGCAAGCCAAGATCAAGAAGACCATCTCGCCGCACACCTTCCGCCACTCCTGCGCCACGGCCATGCTCAGGAACAAGGCCGACATTCGGGCCGTGCAGGAACTCCTCGGTCACGAGTCCCTTGAATCGACGCAAATCTACACCCATATCAGCATCAACGACTTGAAGGAGACCCATAAACGCTGTCATCCACGGGAACAAGAGAAGGAGTAGGAGGGGGAGGTCTGCGTGCTCGGGCTCCAGCCGCTAAACTGCAAGCGTCTTCCGCGCCTGCGCTCGCAGCCCGACTTTATCGGATAAAAGCAACTGAAACGGCATCGGTACGCGGTCAAGCGGCCAACGGGCCAAACCTCCACCCGCCACCCACCGGCTTGGCCCGTTGGCCACAATGCCCGCAACGTCATAGATCGCCCCCAAACCCCCGCCGGGGGTTCATGGTACGTGGTTGTCACATTTTGTGCAGGCTATGTCCGGCGGCTTCGCATAAATGCCGGCCCTGGCGGGCGCATAAAATCGTCTTATGTACAGTGCGGGAGCAAGCTCGGTACGGCTGCCGCCGCCGCACTGTACATAAGGGATTTTATGCAACATAGCCGGCAAAAAATGCGCCAACCACTGTCTTTATCAGAGCCCCCGCCCGCCCCGTTCTGCCAAGTCCGGCGCTGTTCCACCGCTGTTCATCTTGCCGCGCTCGCCGCCAGGTTTACCGCCGCCCGTCCGCCCCCAGGGGCTCCCCTTTTTTTCTTTTAACCGCCGTTGTCCCTACACCTATGCTCTTACGAAAAACGACGAAAAAACAAACCCTTTGCAGTTAAAAGAAAAAGCTGCTAAGGTCTTGAACTAACGGGGAAATCCATCTGATGGCGGAAGTTGCTCGACGGGATTATATGCTCAAATAATCCTCTCGTCTATACTGACCCGAGTGGGCATTTTTTCGGGTTGGACGATATTTTGATCGGGGCCGCAATTGGAGGGTTGATCGGCGGGACGGTATCCGAGGTGACAGGAGGTCACTTTAGTGATGGCTTTATAGCTGGCGCGATAACAGGAGGCTTTATGGGCGGCGCTAGCGGAATTATCGGAGGCATGGGAGGTTCGGCGAGCGTCTCCGCCGTGACGCAAGCAGGAATATATACGGCTGCCGGAATGGGGGCTGGAGCAATAAACGCAGGAATTAGCAACGCAAATATCATGCAAGGTGCTCTTGTCGGTGGGGCCTTTGGGCTAGCGTCATATTTAGCCCCCGTTCCAAGTTTTGAACCATTCGGCGAAAGCGCAATTGGCAGCATCGGCAATAGAGTATTTAACAGTTCGTTGACTGGTTCCGTTTTCGGAGCAACATATGCTGGTGTAACTGGTGGCGACATAGGCCAGGGTGCTGCAATGGGGGCTCTTGGGTGGGCTGCTGGCGAAGGAGTAAATATGTTTTTAGGCCATGCAGTTGGGTTTATCGGATCAGGTTTTCAGAAGCCTGCATATGCAAATGGAGAATTTTTGTATGACGCTCAGGATTGGGGAGGATGGATTACATTCAGCAATGTAATAACAGGACCTGCAACGAGCATTAATGACACCCTAATTGTAAATGGACAGGAGGTATATGGCCGAACATATTTCGATCATGAACTTGGCCACTCATCACCACAGGGTACCCTATTAGGACCGGCCTATGTTCCATTGCACGCAGCATCCATGGGTATAGGAGGGGTGGTGGGTGCATTGACTGGAAATGGCTTTGTAAACGGAACCCATCGCTTTGGCTTGCTGGAACGTTATTGGCATCCGGTGCCAGCTGGATGGTGAATAGTTATGAGAAAGGTCATTGTCTTCATCATCGTTACGCTTTTTTGCTGTTGTATAACTGGATGCGAAAAGACTGGATATCGTATTAAAATAGATATAAAGTCATTGGAATATAGTGATATTCTACAATTAGAAACCATGCTGAAAAAAGAAAATTTTCAGTTGGGTAGTTATCGAGATGAAAAAGGGGTCTCCAATATTTGGAGAGAAAGAAAAGTAGGTTTTCCAAAATATCCAGGAGAGGTTTATACATATCTTTCAAGAAAATTAGGGGAACAAAAATATGCCTTTGTGCAAGTGTATTTTCATTATGTCAAAAATTCCGCTCCTGTCGTTACGCATGTTGAAATTCGGGTTGAGAACATGTATGCGGGACTGATCATTCCTGAAATAAAAACCGATATCGAAAAAATCGGCAGCTTAATTTATCAGGAGCTGACAAGTAAAGTTGGCGTAAATAATGTGGAGATAGAGCGTAAAGAGGTAAGCCCTCCACAATTTTATTAGTCAGAGTCTCGTAGGCTGGGATGAGCGTACAAAACCCAGCAATCAAGGAAAAGCGAAAGGCGGTTGAAGATGATCTCTTCAACCGCCTTTTGTCATTCCCGGCGGGCCACGGAGGCCGGACAGCCACCCACCCCCTTCCCGCCGCACCCACCACACCCGGCTGAAACCGACATCCGATAACGTAGCGGCTTCCACCCGGCGCGTACGGGCTGGCGGAAAGGGTGCTACAATGTCGCATAATGCCTGCGCTTATGTCTTAGCGGCCCAGCAGCCCAGGAAAGAGGCCAACAAAGCCACCGCCCGCCCCGCCACAACCGCCCTGA
>JAJYJA010000154.1 GCA_021789795.1 Deltaproteobacteria bacterium
GTTACGGCAATGATACCTAACACAAGCGAAAATAAAATCACGAAGCCGAAACCTACAGTCAACTTCATGCCGATAGTCATTTTTTTAAACATAACCATATAGATATTCTCGCTAGTTAGCTTAAATGACACCAGAGGTCATCGCCAGTTAATCTGCTATTTGGCAAGTGGATAACCGATATAATATACTCCAACTATCTCACCAGCCGAATTCTTAATCGGCTCATATCCGGTATCATATTGTGAACCTAAAATATCCACCACCCCATAGAAAGAATCTCCTTTCCTGATCGCGGCAATAACCGGCCCTTTAGGATCCAAAAGAGTTCCGACAGCACGATTGCCATTTTTTACCACATTGGTGCTAACACGGATAAAATTATCTCCTTTTTTGACGAAGAAAGTAGCAGTGCAACCGAACTCCGTCTTTAAGGCATCCACCAATTCATAGTTACCGTTAATCCTGGTGGTGCCAAAAAATAACGAGGCGCCATCCTGCTTGGGGGCACCAAGTTTAGCCGCCTTGTCCTTCATCACAACCATAGCCTGTTTGATTTTTGCGGAATATTCCGTGTCAGCATTAGATTTTAATGCAAAACCAAATGTTACTACCAATAAAGATACTAATGGTAATATCATTAATTTTACGCAATGGTGAATCAAATTACTACGCATAGCAACACCTCCTGATAAAGTTTATAGTAACAAATAAGGCGGAACAGATGATAAATAAAATATCATCAATTCCGCCTTGGTTAATTCATTAATATCAACAACTAATTGCCATCAAATAACGGGAAATTATTTCTCGCCGTTTTCCTTATAACCGTCCTTCTTCCACTGGCCCGCCCCGCCCTTCAGGAAATAGTAGTCAGTGATCCCGGCCTGCTCCAAATAATACTGAACCCACATCACCTGCTGACCTACCGTATCAATAATCAAGATATTCTTGGTAGGCACCGCCGGGCTTTTCTCCTTAATCAGCTTGACCATGGTGTCCAAGGGGATGGCCTTCAGCTTGGGCAGCTTGATCGGGATCTCCTTCTTCTCGTTGGTATCCCGGATATCGATCACGGTGTAGGCCGCATCCTTGCTCTTGGCGATGAAATCCGCCGTGGACAGCATATGCGCCGCGAGTTTATCCTTGCTCATGAGCGCGGTCTTGATCGACTCGACGGTCTGGGGGACATCGAGGATTACCGTGCGTTCCGGCTGGCTCTCGGCCCAGGCGAAGATGCCCGCGTCATAGACCTTGACGTTGGCAAATCCCCATTTGACGGCCTTTTCCGCCCCGTTATAACTCTTTTCGCAGTTGATGCCGTTACAGTAAAACACCATGGGCGCGGCGCCGTCCTTGGGCCGTAGGGCCTGAAGCTCAGCCTCCGTCATCTTGCTGACGGGGAAGTTCTTGGCCCCCTTCATATGGATGACCTTGTACTCCATGACATCCCTGGCATCCACGATCACCGCCTGATCAAAAATGGCCGTCAGCTCCTTGGTGTCGATAAAGGTTAACGTTGGATGCTTGGCGCGCAGAGGAAACTCGTCCGCGCTAGCGGCTACGGCGCCCGTCAAGATTAACGCCATCCCCGCCAGGATCAGCCAATACCGTTTCCACCCTTGTCTTTGCCACATCTCTGTTCCTCCTTCTCCTTAAGGTTACGATTGCGATAACGGCAGCAGACCCGCCGTCCGCGACGGATACGCCTCCGTCTCCCCAGCCACTGTCTTAAAACGCTTGACCTCCTGTTGCAGGGTGGCCGAGACCTCGACATTACCTTGGGCGGTCTGGCCGACATGCTGCACGGTAATGCTGATCTGGTTGATCCCCTTGCTGACCTCGTCCATGGACTTGGCGATATCGTTAATCAGGGCATGCTCCTGGTTGGCGCTCTCCCCCAGCCGGGTGAAATCACTGTTCACCCTGGTCACCAACTGGTCGCCGGTTGCTATCTTTTTCATCGTGTCCTCAATCAGTTCCGCCGTGTTTTGCGAGGCCTCGGCGGAACGCATGGCCAGGCTTCTCACCTCCTCGGCCACCACGGCAAATCCCGCCCCCGCCTCCCCGGCCCGGGCGGCCTCCACCGCGGCATTCAAGGCCAACAGGTTGGTCTGAAAGGCAATCTCGTCGATGGTCTTGATGATCTTGGCGGTCTTCTTGCTCGCCTCGGACATGGCCCGCATGGAATCGGTCAACTCCTTAAGCGAGACCAGGGTTTGCTCAACCACCCGGGCGGTGTTCCCCATCTCGGCGTTGGCCTTGTTGGTGTTGCCCGTCACCCGCTGCACCATGGAGTCGATCTCGGTGACCGAGGAAGAGGTCTCCTCCAGAGAGGCGGCCTGTTCCCCCGTGGCCTCGGTGATCCTGGACGCGGCCCAGGATATCTGGCCCACCATCTGGCCAATGGACTGACACATGTCACTCATGGCCCGGTTCAAGTCTCCCACCTCGTCGTCTCGGTCAAGCGCGGCGGCCACCGGGGTTAGATCGCCTTGCGCCATGGCCCGGGCCAAACGAACGCCCTTGCCCAGGGGGACGGCAAAAGACCTGGCGAGCATAACGCCCAGGGTCAGGGAGATGACTATGGTCAGGATGGTGGCCAACAACAGCAGGCCGCGAAGGCGAACGACAATCACCTTTGATGACCCCAAATCCTGGCTGGCCTGCCTAATCATGATATCCTTAAGCTTGCCGACCATTGACAAAAGTTGCTCAAACATCTTCGCCCCGCTGGAGTTGGACTGGCTGCCCGCCTCTTCCTTCATGAACTGCTTGCTGTTGGCGATTACCTCCTGGACACTTTTTTGGTAGTTAGGTAACTGGTCATGAAGCGTCGTGAAAATTGCTTTCGTATCGTCAAGACGATTACCTCCCTCAAGCTCCACTACATCTTTGTTTATATCAACAAAATTCTGCTTAATTTCCTTTTCCAGCTTATCCATGGCATCTGGATTATCGCTTGATATATGGCGCAGTTCACGAAAACGGATACCGGTCAACTTATCCTGCAAGTCTAGCAGGATATTAAAGGGAGTTACATTGTTGGTATATATGGACTCGGCAAGTTTAGCCTCTTCATGTAGTCCACCTATCCCCTGCCAGCCAATATATAAGGCGCCCAGGGAGACAAAAATCATGGTCAAAATAAGTTTGGTGAATATCTTCATGTTATTAAGCCAGGAAAACATCTCGTTTCTCCTTGATCAATCGATATGGTCTGCATGGCGATAACTACCTATTGCCACCTCCCCCATGATGGATAGATTGTAGCAGAATTTTAGCGAAGGGAAGAAAAAATATGAGGAGCTGGAATCATTTCACCTACCGAGCAAGGCGCAACTAGCAAGAGAGCGGGCGGGTGAAAAAAGGACGCCCGCCTCCGGAGTTGGCCTCTGTCCGGGGCGGGCGTAGGGAGAAAAGGGAGTTGGCGGGGGGCTAAAAGTCCTGGAAAGTTTGCCCCTCGTCGTCCAGGGGGAAGACCTCCTCCGGCCGCTTGCCGCTGGATAGGGCAGGCCGAGGGGTGGAGACGGCGGGCCGGACGCTCGCCACCTTCTTGGGGGCCGCCTTTTTAGCCGGCCTCGGCTCGGTTGCCGCCGGGGCCGCCGGCGGCGCGGCGGGGGTAGCCTGTCCGGCCTTGCCGCTGCCGATCACCATCTCCAGCTTGCCTACCACCGCCGCCAGTCTATCCGCCTGGGCGCGCATCTCCTGGCTTAAGGCGGACGACTCCTCGGCGTTGGCCGCCGTCTGCTGCACCACCTCGTCCATCATGGCCACCGTCTTACTGATCTGACTCACCCCCTGGGCCTGCTGGCTGGAGGCGGTGGCGATGTCGGTGATTAAGAGATTCATCTTGCCCACCCCCTCCGCCACCTGGGTGAAGGCGTTGTTGGTCTTGTCCACCAGACCCGAGCCATCCTGCACCTTGCTCACCGTGCCCTCGATCATGTGGGCGGTGCTCTTGGCCGCCTCGGCGGCCCGCATCGCCAGGTTGCGCACCTCATCCGCCACCACCGCGAAACCCGCCCCCGCCTCCCCGGCCCGGGCCGCCTCGACGGCCGCGTTTAGGGCCAGGAGATTGGTCTGAAAGGCAATCTCGTCGATGGTCTTGATGATCTTCGAGGTCTCGGCGCTGGCCTTGGATATCTCCTGCATGGCGGCGATCACCTCGGCCATGGAGGCATTGGCCTGGATTACCACCTGATGGGCGGTCTTGATCAGCGACTCCACCTGCTTGGTGTTCTCGGCGTTCTGCATGGTGATGGAGGATATCTCCTCCAACGAGGAGGAGGTCTCCTCCAGGGCCGCGGCCTGCGAGGAGGTACCAGTGGCCAGATCCTGACTGGCCAGGGCCAGCTGGCCGGCACCCATGGCCACCCGGCCCGAGCTTTCGCCGATCTCCGCCATCACCCCGTGCAGGGGCTTGATGCTGCGGCTCACCACCAGGAACAAGGCCCCGGTCATCAACAGCCCGCCCAAGAGGATGGCCGCCCCGGTGATCCGTAAATTTTCGGCAAACTGGCGGCTGACGGCCTGGGTGTTATAGCTGAACCTGATCCTCCCGATCACCGCCTTGCTGTCCGGGTCCTTGATCTCCCGCTCCAGCAACACCGAGTTGGGGGTGGCGGGCTGCTCCTTACTGTTGGCGGTCAAGGCCTTGCCCTTGTGGTCGTAGAACACCAGCCACTCCACCTGGGGGTCTTTAAGCATCTGCTTGACGAAGATATCGAGGGAGGGGTAATCGAAGTTGACGATGTAGGGGGCGCTGATATTCTCCAGCAGCGACACCTGGGAATGCATCTTGGCCTGCTGGGCGTCGCGCATCAGGGTTTGACTCCGCCCGGCCATGAACCCGCCCAAGGCCAAAAGGAGGATCGCGGTCATGAGAACGGTGGAGACGAGGATCTTGCCGCGCAGGGTGGTAATTCTTATCGACATGGCCGCTCCCGGTTATTCCTGGGCGCCCCCGACTTGTGGGGGCCCCGTGCGTGAGGGGTGGCGGGCCGCCCCGCCCCCCAGGGACATCATCACTTAACGATATACTGCTGGCCTTGACCCCGGATATAGTCGAGCATCTTCAGCACCGCCCCCGAGGGCTCACCCTTGGTGACGATGGTGATCGGACGGCCGATCTCCGGGATCTCGGGGGCGTTGACGCTGGCATCGACCCCGGACATCGGCCCCAGACATACCCCGCCGGGGGTGGCGGCCACCTTGGTCTTGAGATCGACGGCGGTGGTGCCCTCCACCGCCCCGGTGGTGTAAGGGGCGCCGGCCATGACCTGCTTTTGGAACACCGCCTGGGTGCCGGGGATCTTGCTGCCCAAGAGCACCACGATGGGCTGGTCCGGGCCGCCCACCTCCGACCAGTTTTTGGCCTTGCCGGTGAAGATGTCGGCCAGCTGCGCCTTGGAGAGACTCTTGACCGGCACGTCCTTGTTGGTCAACACCTTTACCAGGTCCTTGCCGATGACCCGCGACTTATAGGCCCCCCGGTCCGGGATGGCGTAGCCTTCCTTGGTCATCATCGCCAGCCAGTCCGCGAAGGTCATGCCGGCGGCGGCGGCATCGACGCTCCCGGCGTCCAGGTCCTTAAATGCCTGGGAGGGGCCGTTGGCAATAATGGTGAGGTTCACCCCGATGTCCTTGGCCATCGGCTCCCTGATCTTGTTGAACACGTTCTCCACCGGCGCGGCCCCCGCCCCCACCTTGACCTCGTCCGCC
>JAJYJA010000155.1 GCA_021789795.1 Deltaproteobacteria bacterium
TCCTGGCACTTCGGGCATCCCGGCCCCAACACCTTGATTTCCATTGCCGTTTCCTCCTTTTTTTATTGATAGACACCCGCCGACCAGCGGCCGCCGGTCACCGGTCTCGCTGCCCAGCCCCGGGCTTGCCAACCGCTGACTTCAGATCCACAACCGGGGTGCCGTCGATCACATCTACGCCGGTGACCTCGATGAGGTTTCCCTCCACCTTGGTTACCGTAAGCTCGGAGACGGCGATGGGGTTGGGCCGCATCGGGCTGCGGGTGGTGAACACCCCGCGCAGGCCCCGGCTGCGGTCGCCCCGGGGATAGACCTTGAGCAGGTCGCGCCGCGCCTCGTGCAGCCAGAAGAGCGCCATCACGGTCTGGCCCGCCTGGAGCCCGCTCATGGCCTCCAGGTAAGAGGGAAATATCTCCAGCGTCCCGGTGGCGTCCGATTCGCTGTAGTTCATCGGCGCCTCCCCCGGGGTCTTGATGCCGCAGTGCATCACCCCGATGGGGGTGACGGCGATCGCCGCCTCTTGTTCCATGTCCCGCCTCGTTTAGAAAAGGAAGTTAAAGAGATAGCCCACCAGGATGATCCCCGCCGTCACCACCGCGATGAAGACCCCGATCAGCCGGGGCCGGAGCACCTTGCGCAGGATGACCATCTCCGGCATCGACAGGGCGATGACGCTCATCATGAAGGCCAGCACCGTGCCCAGGGCCGCCCCCTTCTCCAGCAGGGCGTGCACCACCGGCACGATACCGGCGGCGTTGGAGTACATCGGCACCCCGATCACCACCGCCAGCGGCACGCTCCACCAGGCGCCCCGGCCCATGATCGAGGCCAGGGCCCCGGTGGGCACATAGCCGTGGATGCCTGCCCCCACCGCGATGCCGGCCAGCACGTAGGGCCAGACCTTGGCCACGATCTCCCGCACCGCCTGCCCGCCCCGATCGAAACGATCCCCCCAGGAGAGCCGCTCCTCGGGCGGGGTGTCGCCAGTGGCCCGCAGTTCCCGCACCCAGGACTCGACATGTTCCTCCATATCCAACCGGCCGATCACCCAACCGGAGACGATGGCCACCGTAAGCCCGGTGCCCAGGTAGATGGCCGCCACCTTCCAGCCCAGCATGCCGTAGAGCAGCACCAGGGCAATCTCGTTGACCATGGGGGCGGAGATCAGGAAGGAGAAGGTGACCCCGAGCGGCACCCCGGCGGTGACAAAGCCGATAAAGAGCGGCACCGCCGAGCAGGAGCAGAAGGGGGTGACGATCCCGAGCAGGGCGGCGAGCACGTTGCCCGCCGACTCCCGCTTCCCGGCCAGGATGGCCCTGGTTTTTTCCGGGGTGAAGAAGCTGCGGACAATCCCCACCCCGTAAACCACCAGGGTGAGCAGCATCAACACCTTGGGGGTCTCGAAGGTGAAAAACTCCACCGTCTGGCCCAGGTGGCTGCCCTTGGCCAGACCCAGCAACCCGTAGGTGAGAAACCGCGACCAGCCCTCAAGCTGCCGGTAGATCAGAAACCAGACGGCCAGGCCGGCCAGGCCAAAGACGATGCGCTTCCAGGGCGAGGGACAGCCCCGCTGGACTCCCGGTTCCGTCCGGCAGGCGCAACAGGATGGGGTGAGATTGGGGATGGGCTCCATGACTTGCCTCCTTTTTATGTTATGCGTCCTTATGCCGGCTGGGGCCGCTAGGGATCCCCGGCTTGATCTTGGGGGCAGGCCGGGGCTGGCAACGCCCGGAGATCTCGACCCGGTTGAGGCGAGCGGCCTGGCGCACGATGGTTTTTATCTCCCGATCGTCGTTCAACCAGTCGCGCAGGACGGCCTGAAGATGCCGGGCATAAATGGACTCGCTGCCGTCGCTCAGCCGGTAGTTGACCCACTGCCCCTCCTTGCGACTCTCCACCAGCCCCGCCTCCTCCAGCACCTTGAGCTGCTTCGACACCGAAGGCTGGGCCAGCTTGAGCGCCGCCTGCAACTCGCAGACGCACATCTCGCGATTTTGCAGCAGCTTGACCATCGTGACCCGCGTCCGATCGGACAGGGCCTTCATCACCTTAAGATATAGCTTGAACATCAAGCGGCCTCCCTAGAGTTAATTTGTCTATGACAATATTCCCATATATGAATATAGTCAAGAAAAATTCGATCTCGCCCCTCCAAATCCCACCTCCTGCCGGGCGCGCCAACAAAAAAACCCGTCCGACCACTAGCGGCCAGGCGGGTTTTTCATCTAGGCGGCGCAACGCCGCCCACCTAATCCAAATGGCGGAGAGAGAGGGATTCGAACCCTCGGTAGAGCTTTTAGGCCCTACACTCGCTTAGCAGGCGAGCACCATCGGCCTACTCGGTCATCTCTCCGATTAAGGGGTGATTCATAGCATACCGGCTTGGGAGCGTCAATAAAAAATGCGGTTTACCCTGAAAGCGCGGGCATCCAGCCCACGCCCCGCGCCCAGGACAAGACCCCACGCGTTAAGCAACTAGGGCCCCGGCCCGGCCTTGACGGGCCATCGCCGGCCCCGCGGGGCCGTGTTGCGCGGAAGAATTTTGTATGCTATATTTCTGAAGTTTTGCGCTCAGGGCAGCCCGGAAAATTCCGGGTCATCCAGAAATAACTAACCGTAATAGTTGAAATTATTTTCAAGGCCGCATCCCGCGCCTTGAGCCGACTATCTAAAAAAGCAAGAGCGAGGTGGGCTGTGAAGGTAAAAATTCTAGTTGCCAACCGGGGGGAGATCGCCCTGCGGGTGATCCGGGCCATCCAGGAGTTGGGGCACACCGCGGTGGCGGTGTTCGAGACCCCGGATAACGACGCCCTGCACATCCGGGCCGCCGACGAGGCGGTGTGGCTGGGCGATGGCCCGCGCTGCGACTACCTAAACATCGACAAGGTGATGGCGGCGGCCCGCAAGGTGGGGGCCACGGCCATCCATCCCGGTTACGGCTTCCTGGCCGAGAACCCCAAGTTCGCCAAGGCCTGCGAGGAGGCGGGGTTGACCTTTATTGGCCCCAAGAGCGAGGTGATCGAGCAGTTGGGCAACAAGGTCATCGCCCGCCAGATCATGGCCGAGGCCGGCATCCCCATGGTGCCGGGCACTCCCAATTTGTCTGCTGGCGAGGCAGGGGTGCGGGAGGCGGTGACCTTCGCCGACCGGGTCGGCTATCCGGTGATGCTCAAGGCCACCTCCGGCGGCGGCGGGCGGGGCATCCGCCGGATCGAGAACCAGGACGAGCTGATCGCCTCCATCCCGCTGGCCCGCTCCGAGGCCAAGGCCGCCTTCAACGACGACCGGGTATATCTGGAAAAGGTGGTGCTCAAACCCAAGCACGTCGAGGTGCAGATCGTGGCCGATAACTTCGGCAACGTGGTGCATCTGGGCACCCGCGACTGCTCCATCCAGCGCCGCAACCAGAAGTTGGTCGAGATCGCCCCCTCGATGATCAAGGATCAGGCGGTGCTGGACAAGATCTGCGAGACCGCGGTGCTGGCCGCCCGGGCCTCCAAGTACACCAACGCCGGCACCGTCGAGTTCCTGCTCGACAAGGACTTGAACTTCTACTTCATGGAGATCAACACCCGCATCCAGGTGGAGCACACCGTCTCCGAGATGATCACCGGCATCGACATCGTCCGCACCCAGATCAAGCTGGCCCTGGGCAAAAAGATGGTATTCTCCCAGGAAGACATCCGCCTGCGCGGCCACGCGGTCGAGATGCGGATCAACGCCGAGGACCCCTTAAACAACTTCATGCCCGAGGGCGGCAAGACGGTGTCGGTGTACCGCTCGCCGGGCGGCTACGGGGTACGGCTGGACGGCTTCGTCTATCAGGGCTACAAGATCCCCGAGGTTTACGACTCCCTCTTGGTCAAGCTCACCGTGGCCGGCTATTCCTGGAACGAGACGGTGGATCGCCTGCGCCGCTGTCTGACCAACTTCGTGATCGCCGGGCCCAAGACCACCATCCCCTTCTACCTCAACCTGGTGGACGAGCCGGATTTCCGGAGCGGCGAGTTCGACACCTCCTACCTCGATACCCACCCCGAGCTGTTCACCTATAAGGACAAGAACTCCGAGGTGGATAAGCTGGCGGCGTTGATCGCCGAGATCCACTACCGCCAGGAGAATCCCTACGCCGTTTGAGCCCCCGGCGTCTCGCATTGAACTTACGGCCCGCGCCCGACCGGGGAGCGGCCAACGCTTAAGGAGTGAACATCATGCAACGTGTCGTCCAGGGTATGCCGATTACCGAGGTGCTGCCCATCCTGCGGAACACCGAGGGCTACTTCATCACCAACACCGCCCGCGACCTCTCCCAGTCCGATTTCAAGAACCGCATCCTCCTGCACACCGACCTGCTGGCGGCCAGCGCCCGGGAGAGGGCCAACTACTTCTCCTTAGAGATCACCGGCGGGGCCTCGGTGCACGTCGATATCCTCAGGAAGCAGGTCGATCCCTTCCTGAAGCTGCAACTGCTCAGGGAACAGATGCCGAACACCATGTTCCAGACCCTGTGCCGGGGGGTGAACCTCTTCGGCTACCGGCCCTATCCCCAGAACGTCATCCGGCTGACGGTCAAGGAGTTTGCCAAGTACGTCGATGTCTGGCGGGTGTTCGACTTCTTAAACCACGTGCCCAACATGCAGGCGGTGTTCGAGGAGGTGCAGGCGGCGGGCCGGATACTTGAGCCCTGCATCTGCTTCTCCACCGGGCCGGAACACACCGACGCCTACTACGTGGGCAAGGTCAAGGAGATCCTCGCGGTCACCGGCCCCGACATCCTGCTCTGCATCAAGAATCACGGCGGCCTGGGCACCCCCAAGCGGATCGGCGACCTGGTGGCGGCGATCAGGCAGCGCTACCCGGATCTCGTCATCCACTACCACGGCCACAACACCGACGGCAACGACGTGGGCCGGATCACCGCCGCGGTCTTAAACGGCGCTAAAATCGTCGATGCCGCCGATCACGCCTTCACCGGCTATTACGGCCCGCCCCCCATCCTCACCGTCATTGACACCTTAAAGGACTACGGCCAGCAGCCGGCGGGCGTCGAGGTGGAGGCGGTGATCGAGACCTCCGAGGTGCTTCGCGGCGAACGCCAGCACTACGAGTATTTCGAGAGCCAGTTCAAGGGCTTTCTGCCCACGGTGCAGATCCACAAGCTGCCGGGCGGGGCCATGGGCTCCAGCTTCGAGCAGGCGGTCAAGGGCGGCTTCCTGGAGCGGATGCCCGAGATCCTGCACCAGGAGCTGCCCCAGGTGCAGGTGGAGCTGGGCAACTACTGGAGCGTCACCCCCGGCTCTCAGATCCTCTGGACTACGGCGGTGAGCAACGTCTTGGGCGGCAGCCGCTACGGCAACCCCTCTGGCGATCTCAAGAATTTGCTGCTGGGTAAATACGGGCCATTCCCCTTCTACCAGCCGCCGGACTGGATCTACGAGAAGGTCTTCGGCCCGGACTGGCAGGCCATCCTCGCACGGGAGGGCGGCATCGAGGCCATCAGCGACATCGACATCGAGGCCGAGCGTCAGACGCTTGCCAAGCGGATTGGCCGCGAGCCCAGCCCCCAGCAGTTGGTGCTCTTCCTCCAGCACCCCAACGACGCGGTCAACTTCTTCAAGTTCGAGGAGGAGTTCGGCCACGTTTACGTCCTGCCGCCCAGCATCTTCC
>JAJYJA010000009.1 GCA_021789795.1 Deltaproteobacteria bacterium
ACACCATCAACGCTTGCGCAGCCTAATCGACTTGGGCGTCACCTCCACCAGTTCGTCGTCGTTGATGTAGGCGATGCAGTCCTCCAGCGACATCAAGACCGGCGGGGTGAGGATGACCGCCTCGTCGGAGCCCGAGGCCCGCATGTTGGTCAGCTTCTTGCCCTTGGCCGGGTTGACCACCATGTCGCTGGAGCGGGCGTTCTCGCCGATGATCTGGCCGGCATAGACATCGATGCCCGGCCCCAGAAACAGCCGCCCGCGCTCCTGGAGGTTGAACAGGGCGTAGGCCACGGTGACGCAGGTGGCCATGACCACCAAGACCCCGTTCTGGCGGTTGGTGATCTCCCCGGCATGGGGCCCGTACTCGGCGAAGACGTAGTTCATCACCCCCATGCCCTTGGTGTCGGTCATGAATTTGGAGCGAAATCCCAGGAGCCCCCGGGTGGGGATCAGGTAGATCAGCCGGGTGATGCCGTTCTCGCTCGCCATCTCCAGCATCTTGCCCTTGAGCTTGCCGAGCTTCTCGATCACCGCCCCCTGGTACTGCTCGTCCACGTCAATGGTCAGCTCCTCGTAGGGCTCCTGCAGCACCCCGTCGATCTCCCGCATGATCACCTGGGGCCTTGTGACCTGAAACTCGTAGCCCTCGCGCCGCATCTTCTCGATCAAAATCGACAGGTGCAGCTCGCCGCGGCCCGACACCCGGTAGCCCACCGCCTCGGTCAGCGGCTCGACGTGCAGGGCCACGTCGGCCAAGGTCTCCCGCCGCAGGCGTTCCTCGATATGGCGGGAGGTGACGAATTTCCCCTCCTTGCCGGCAAAGGGCGAGTCGTTGGGGATGAAGTTCATGGCCAGGGTCGGGGGGTCGATCTCGATCACCGGCAGGGGCATGGGGTTGTCGGGATCGGTGAAGGTCACCCCCACCGTCACGTCTTCCAGGCCCGCCACCGCCACGATCTCGCCCACCGTCGCCTCCTCGGTGGCCACCTTCTCGTTGCCCTGGAAACGGAAGATCTTGGAGATGCGCGCCGGGCTGATGGAGCCGTCCCGCCGCACCACCGCCACGTCCTTGTTGAGGCGCAGGATGCCGTTTACCACCTTGCCGATGCCCAGGCGTCCGAGATACGGCGAGTAGTCGATGGTGTTGACCTGCATCTGCAGGGGCGAGGCCTCGCTGCCCGCGGGCGGCGGGACGTACTTGACGATCATCTCGGAGATGGGCGCCATGTCGGAGTTGGTGTCGGCTAAGTCATGCAGGGCATACCCGGCCTTGGCCGAGGCATAGACCACCGGGAAGTCCAGGAGATGATCCGGGGCGTTGAGCTTGACGAACAGGTCGAAGACCTGATTCACCGCCCAGTCGCAGCGGGCCGCCGGCTTGTCGATCTTGTTGATCACCACGATGATCGGCATGGCGGCGGCCAGCGCCTTCTTAAGCACGAAGTAGGTCTGGGGCATGGGCCCCTCCTGGGCGTCAACCAGGAGCAGGGCGCCGTCGGCCATGCGCAGCACCCGCTCCACCTGGCCGCCGAAATCAGCGTGGCCCGGGGTGTCGATGATGTTGATGTGGTAGCCGTTAAAGCTGTAGGAGCCGTTCTTGGAGGCGATGGTGATCCCCCGCTCCCGCTCCAGGTCCATGGAGTCCATCAGCCGCTCGGTGACGGCCTGGTTGTCGCGGAACATGCCGCTCTGCTTGAAGAGTTGATCGACCAGGGTGGTCTTGCCATGATCGACGTGGGCGATGATGGCGACGTTGCGGATCTCTTGCTGATTCATGGGTAACGCCTTGCGTGAAAGGTGGAAAGAGGCCAAGAAAAAACGATAATTATAACTGGACGAGCCAAGCAAGGCAAGCTAAAACCGCCAACTGGCCGTCAGCAGGCCGAATAATCCTTCCCCTCGCGGCCAGCCACAGGTAAAGACCCGGCCACCCCGGCCCGGCCTTATTTCCGATTGACGAATCCCTACTTTCCAGTTTAGATTGGGTAATTTTTTTATGAGGCTCAGGTTAGCCGGCCCCGGACGACCACCCCCCGACCGGCCTACCATCTCAGGCCCAGCCTGGGCCAGAGCCCCTGGGGCACCGACAGATTGTTCTACCGACTATACACCCTCTTGGGCTGGCTGCTGGTCATGGCGGGCACGCCGTTTTTCGCGCCCTACCGCTGGCTGACCGGCAGACCCATAGCCGGGCTGGGCCAGCGCCTGGGGATCTTTAACCTCAAGCCCGGCCCCGGGGGGGGCGTAAGGCTGTGGTTCCACGCCGCCTCGGTGGGCGAGGTGCAGGCCGCCTTAAGCCTGGTCGCCGCCCTGAAAAAAGACGGCCTTAAGGCCGAGATTATCGTCACCAGCGTCACCGAGCAGGGGCTCCTGGCGGCCAAGAGGATCTTCGGCGGGAGCGCCACCTGCCTCTACGCCCCCCTCGACCTGCCCTGGGTGGTCAAACGGTTCCTCCGCCAGCTCAAGCCCTCGGCCTATCTCTGCCTGGAAACCGAGCTGTGGCCGGTCATGCTGCGGCTGGCCAAGGCGCAGGGCATCCCGGCCCTGCTGGTAAACGGCCGCCTCTCGGAGCGCTCCTTTAGGCGCTACGCCCGGCTGTCCGGGCTAACCAGAAAAACCCTGGCCTGCTTCGACCGGGCCGCGGTCTGCCAGGAGGACGACCGTCAGCGTTACCAGGCCCTGGGAATGGCGCCGGAGCGGCTCGCGGTGTGCGGCAACGCCAAGTACGACCTGACCCTGGCCGACCTCTGCCGGCCGGAAGCGGCCCTGGCCGGGCTAGACGGCGAAGGGCTGCGGGCAACGGCACCCAAGTTCTACCGAAAACTGCTGGGCCTGGGCGATCAGCCGGTACTCATCGCCGGCAGCACCCACAGCGGGGAGGAGGAGTTGCTGCTGGCCGCCTGGCAAGCCCTGCGGGCCGACATCCCCGATCTGATCCTGATCGTGGCCCCCCGGCACCTCGAACGCCTGGGGACGCTGGCCGGCCAGTGGCGGGCCCAGGGCCTGAAGTTTCAGACCACGAGCCAGTTACGGGCCGGACAAGGACGGGAGTCAGACCTCCTGCTCCTCGACCGCATGGGGGAACTGGCCCGGCTCTACGCCGTGGCCACCTACGTATTCTGCGGCGGCAGCCTGACCCCCAAGGGCGGGCACAACCTCATGGAGCCGGCCCTGTGGGGCAAGCCGCCCCTCTTCGGGCCCCACATGCAGGACTTCGCCGACGCCCGCCTGCTCCTGGAGGGCCAGGGGGCGGGATTTACGGTGCGCGACGGGCAAGAGCTGCGCGCCCGGATTCTTCACTTCCATCAACACCATGACCAGTACCACCAGGCCGCCCAAGGCGCCCTGGCCATAACCGCCGCCCAGCAGGGGGCCGCCAGCCGCCAAGCGGAGCTGATCCGCCAGGCCCTTAACCTCCCCCGGCACAACCGTATTGTGGAAACCCAAAGATGAAGGCAATTATCGCGCTTGAAGATGGCAGGACCTTTACCGGCAGATCGTTCACCGGGCCCGGCGAGGCGGTGGGCGAGATCGTCTTCAACACCGGCATGACCGGCTACCAGGAGATCCTGACCGACCCCTCCTACCGGGGGCAGATCGTCACCATGACCTATCCCCTGATCGGCAACTACGGGGTGAATGCCGCCGACATGGAGTCGGACGCCATCCACCCCGGCGCCTTCCTGGTCAAGGAGTACAACCCAGTGCCCAGCAACTTCCGCTCCCAGGGCACCCTGGCCGACTTCCTGCGCCAGCACCGGGTGCTGGGGGTGGAGGGGCTCGACACCCGGGCCGTCACCCGGCATATCCGCCAGGGCGGGGCGCTGAAGGGCATCGTCTCCACCCTTGACCTCGACCCCGCCTCCCTGGTCCGACGGGCCCAGGAATGGCCCGGCCTGGTAGGCCACGACATGGTGAGCGACGTCACCTGCGCCGCCCCCTACGGCTGGGCCGACAACCGTCCGCGGCCCGGCACCGATTTCCAAACCGCCGCCCCTGGCAAATACCTGGTGGTAGCCTTCGACTTCGGCCTCAAGTACAACCAGCTCCGCCTGCTCACCGACCGGGGCTGCCGGGTGCAGGTGGTGCCGGCCCAGACCACGGCCCGCGAGGTGCTGGCCATGAACCCGGACGGCATCTTCCTCTCCAACGGCCCCGGTGACCCGGCCGGGGTGCCGGGGGTGGTGGACACCATGCGGGAGCTGCTCGGCAAAAAGCCCATCTTCGGCATCTGCCTGGGCCACCAGATCCTGGGACTGGCCTACGGCGGCCTTACCTACAAGCTGAAATTCGGCCACCGGGGCTCCAACCAGCCGGTCAAGGACCTTCTTACCGGCAAGATTGAGATTACCGCCCAAAATCACGGATTCTGCGTCGATTTCGCCAGTCTTAACCCCAACGAGGTCGAGCTGACCCACGTCAACCTCAACGACAACAGCGTCGAGGGGATGCGACACCTGAAATACCCGGCCTTCTCCGTCCAGTACCACCCGGAGAACGCCCCCGGGCCCCACGACTCCCTGTATCTCTTCGACCGCTTCCTCGACATGATGCGGGGTTAACCCCCGCCTTAAAAAATCTTTCAAGAGGCGGCCCCAACCCCGCCCCAACCACACCTCGCCATGCCAAAACGAACGGACATCAAGAAGATACTGATCCTCGGCTCCGGCCCCATCATCATCAGCCAGGCCTGCGAATTCGACTACTCCGGCACCCAGGCGGTCAAGGCCCTGAAGGAGGAGGGCTACCAGGTGGTGCTGATCAACTCCAACCCCGCCACCATCATGACCGACCCGGAGATCGCCGACAAGACCTACGTCGAGCCCATCACCCCGGAGATGGTGGCCAAGGTGATCGAAAAGGAACGGCCCGACGCCCTGCTGCCCACCCTGGGCGGCCAGACCGGCCTCAACACCGCCCTCCGGGTGGCGGAGATGGGGGTACTGGAGAGGTTCGGGGTGGAGATGCTGGCCGCCAACGTCGAGGTAATCAAGAAGGCCGAGGGCCGCGACCTGTTTCGGGCCGCCATGCGCAAGATCGGCTTAAACGTGCCGGAAAGCGCCATCGTCCATCGTCTGGAGGAGGTGAAGGCGGCGGGCGAGGAGATCGGCTTTCCGATCATCGTCCGGCCCAGCTTCACCCTGGGCGGCACCGGCGGCGGGGTGGCCTACAACCACCAGGAACTGGAGGCCCTGTGCGCCGCGGGTCTCGATCTCAGCTTGAACTCCGAGGTCATGCTGGAGCGGAGCTTACTCGGCTGGAAGGAGTACGAGCTGGAGGTGATGCGCGACCAGAAGGACAACGTGGTCATCATCTGCTCGATCGAGAACTTCGACGCCATGGGGGTGCACACCGGCGACTCGATCACCGTGGCCCCGGCCCAGACCCTGACCGACCGCGAGTACCAGGCGATGCGCGACGCCTCCATCGCCATCATGCGGGAGATCGGGGTGGAGACCGGCGGCTCCAACGTCCAGTTCGCGGTCAACCCGAAAAACGGCGAGCTGGTGGTCATCGAGATGAACCCCCGGGTGTCGCGCTCCTCGGCCCTGGCCTCCAAGGCCACCGGCTTTCCCATCGCCAAGATCGCGGCCAAGCTGGCGGTGGGCTACACCTTGGACGAGATCAGAAACGACATCACCCGCGAGACCTTTGCCTCGTTTGAGCCCAGCATCGACTACTGCGTGGTCAAGATCCCCCGCTGGACCTTTGAGAAATTCCCCGAGGCCGAGGACATCCTGAGCACGGCCATGAAGTCGGTGGGCGAGACCATGGCCATTGGCCGCACCTTCAAGGAGGCCTTCCAGAAGGGGATGCGCTCGCTGGAGATCGGGGCCACCGGCTTCGGGGCCGGCCCGAAATTCAACCATGCCAGCCTCTCGCGCCTGGACCTGGAGCGCGGCCTGCACACCCCCAACTCCCAGCGCCTCTTCTTCCTGCACGAGGCCCTGCGCCGGGAGATGCCGATCGACGAGATCCACCGGCTGACCGCCATCGACCCCTGGTTCCTGCGCCACTTGAAGCAGATCACCGATCTGGAGCTGGTGATCCACCAGGCAGGCTTTGCCGGCCTGGACCGCGAACTTATGCACCGGGCCAAGCAGTACGGCTTCTCCGACCAGCAACTGGCCTACCTGACCGGCACCTCAAGCGACGACATCCGCGAGCGGCGCACCCAACACGGGATTCGGGCGGTCTATAAGCTGGTGGACACCTGCGCCGCCGAGTTCGAGGCCTTCACCCCCTACTATTACTCGACCTTCGAGGAAGAGAACGAGGCCCGGCCCAGCGACCAGCAAAAGGTGATGATCCTGGGCGGCGGCCCCAACCGCATCGGCCAGGGCATCGAGTTCGACTACTGCTGCGTTCACGCCGCCTTCGCCTTAAAGGAGCTGGGCCTACAGAGCATCATGGTCAACAGCAACCCGGAGACGGTGAGCACCGACTACGACACCTCGGACAAGCTCTACTTCGAGCCCCTGACCCTGGAGGATGTCCTCAACATCATCCACACCGAAAGCCCGCTGGGGGTCATCGTCCAGTTCGGCGGCCAGACCCCCTTGAACCTGGCCGACGGCCTGCACCGGGCGGGGGTCAACATCCTCGGCACCTCGGTGGACAGCATCGACCGGGCCGAAGACCGCCAGCGTTTCCAGCAGTTCCTGCAGAAACTCGGCCTGCTCCAGCCGGAAAACGGCACCGCCCGCACCCCGGAGGAGGCCATGAGCATCGCCGAACGGATCACCTACCCGGTGGTGGTGCGGCCCTCCTACGTCCTGGGGGGCCGGGCCATGCGCATCGTCTATAACCAGCGGGACTTAGAGTCGTACATGCGCACCGCCATCGAGGTCTCCTCCGAGCACCCCATCCTGATCGACAAGTTCCTGAAGGAGGCGGTGGAGGTGGACGTGGACGCCATCTCCGACGGCGAGACCACCATCATCGGCGCCATCATGCAGCACATCGAGGAGGCGGGCATCCACTCCGGCGACTCGGCCTGCGTCCTGCCGCCCCACACCCTGTCCCCGGCGATGCTCTCCCAGATCAAGGCCGCCACCAAGGCCATGGCCCGGGAGCTCAAGGTCATCGGCCTGATGAACATCCAGTACGCGGTCAAGGACGAGGTGCTCTACGTCCTGGAGGTCAACCCCCGGGCCTCGCGCACCGTGCCCTTCGTCTCCAAGGCCACCGGGGTGCCGCTCGCCAAGCTCGCCACCAAGGTGATGCTGGGCAAGAAACTCGCCGAGCTGGGTCTGACCAGGGAGGTCGAGATCACCCACTACGCGGTCAAGGAGGCGGTCTTCCCCTTCGACCGCTTCGCCAACGTCGATACCCTGCTCGGCCCGGAGATGAAGTCCACCGGCGAGGTGATGGGGGTGGACACGAACGTGGGGCTCGCCTTTGCCAAGGCCCAGTTGGCGGCGGGACAGAAGATACCCGCCTCGGGCTCGGTGCTGATCTCGGTGCGCCACAACGACAAGCCGGTGATCCTGCCCACCGCCCAGCGGCTTAGCGCCTTGGGCTTCAAGATCCTGGCCACCGCCAACACCGCCCAGTTCCTGGCCGACCACGGGGTGCCCTGCACCAAGGTGAACAAGATCTCCGAGGGCCGGCCCCATATCCTGGACATGATCAAGGACAAGAAGATCCAGTGGATCATCAACACCTCGATGGGCACCCGCACCACCGAGGACTCCTACACCATCCGGCGCAGCGCCCTGGATTACCACATCCCCTACAGCACCACCACCGCCGGCGCCGAGTCGATGGTGATGGCCATCGGCGCCCTGCTCGGCAAGGAGATGGAGGTTAGGGCCTTACAGGATTATTTCCAGTAAATAGCGGCCCGCCAAGCCCGGTCCGTGCAAAAAGATTGCATCTCCCGACTTTTCTAGGTTTAATTGTAAAAAACAGGCGACGGCGCCAAGCCGCCCACCAGATGGACGCCCCCACACCCCCAACCAGACGCGACCATGTTCTATAAAAACCTCTCCATGTGGCTGGTGATCGGCCTCACCATGATCCTGCTCTTCAACCTGTTCAACAAGCCCCAGAGCCAGGTGACGGAGATGAGCTACACCGACTTCCTCTCCAGCGTCGAGTCGGGGACCATCAACAAGGTCATCATCCAGGGCACCGACATCAGCGGCCAGCTCAAGGGCGGCGCCAACTTCAAGACCGTGGCCCCCTCCGACGCCAGCCTCATCCCCACCCTGCGCAAGGCCGGGGTCAACATCCAGGCCAAGCACCCGGAGGAGACCCCCTGGTACATCACCATCCTGGTCTCCTGGTTTCCGATGCTGCTCCTCATCGGGGTGTGGATCTTCTTCATGCGCCAGATGCAGATGGGCGGCGGCAAGGCGATGAGCTTCGGCAAGAGCCGGGCCCGGCTGCAAGACGGGGAGAACTCGGTCAAGGTCACCTTCAAGGACGTGGCCGGGGTGGACGAGGCCAAGGAGGAACTGGCCGAGATCATCGATTTTTTGAAAGATCCCAAGAAGTTCACCGACCTTGGCGCCCGGATCCCCAAGGGGGTGCTCTTGGCCGGCTCGCCGGGCACCGGCAAGACCCTGCTCGCCAAGGCCATCGCCGGCGAGGCCGGGGTGCCGTTCTTCTCCATCTCCGGCTCCGACTTCGTGGAGATGTTCGTGGGCGTCGGCGCATCTAGGGTGCGCGATCTGTTCAACCAGGGCAAGAAGAACGCCCCCTGCATCATCTTCATCGACGAGATCGACGCCGTGGGCCGCCACCGCGGGGCGGGCCTGGGCGGCGGCCACGACGAGCGGGAGCAGACCCTAAACCAGCTCCTGGTGGAGATGGACGGCTTCGAGGCCAACGAGGGGGTGATCATCGTCTCGGCCACCAACCGGCCCGACGTGCTTGACCCGGCCCTGCTCCGGCCCGGACGCTTCGACCGCCAGGTGGTGGTGCCGGCCCCGGACGTCAAGGGCCGGGAGGCCATCCTCCAGGTGCACGCCCAGAAGGTGCCGCTGGCGGAAGAGATCGACTGGAAGATCATCGCCCGCGGCACCCCCGGCTTCACCGGTGCCGATCTCGAAAACATGGTCAACGAGGCGGCGTTGCTCGCGGCCAGAAACGGCCAGAAGGCCGTGACCATGTCCGATCTCGACAAGGCCAAAGACAAGGTGATGATGGGCGCCGAGCGCCGCAGCATGATCATCACCGAGAAGGAGAAGGAGATCACCGCCTACCACGAGGCCGGCCACGCCCTGGTGGCCAAGCTGCTGCCCGGCGCCGACCCCCTGCACAAGGTGACCATCATCCCCCGGGGCCGGGCCCTGGGTCTGACCCAGCAGTTGCCCACCGACGACAAGTACACCCACGCCAAGTCCTACCTCTTGAACAACATCTGCGTGCTGCTCGGGGGCCGGGTGGCGGAGGAGCTGATCTTCAACGAGATCACCACCGGCTCGGGCAACGACATCGAACGGGCCTCGGACCTGGCCCGCAAGATGGTCTGCGAGTGGGGGATGAGCGACAACCTGGGGCCGCTCACCTTCGGCAAGAAGGAGGAACAGATCTTCCTGGGCCGGGAGATCTCCCAGCACCGCGACTACAGCGAGGACACCGCGATCAAGATCGACCGCGAGGTGCGGGAGATCGTGGTCAACGCCAACGCCAAGGTCATCGGCCTGCTCACCGAGCACTTAATCGACCTGAAGTCCATCGCCCAAGCCCTGCTGGAAAAGGAAACCCTGGTGCTGGAAGACGTCGAGGCCCTGATGCGGAAGAACCAATTAAGCCCGGCCACTGTCTGACCCGCCCCGCCGCCCGGTGAAGATCACCTGCCGCGACCGCATCCTTGATCTGACCAGCCGCACCCACATCATGGGGATCTTGAACGTGACCCCCGACTCCTTCTCCGACGGCGGCCGGTTCCTGACCGAAGAGGCGGCCCTGGCGCAGGCCGAGACCATGATCCGGGCCGGCGCCGATCTGATCGACATCGGCGGCGAGTCCACCCGGCCCTACGCCGAGCCGGTGTCCCAGGAGGAGGAGCTAAGCCGGGTCTTGCCGGCCATCCGGGCCATCCGCCGCCGCCACCAAATCCCCATCTCCATCGACACCATCAAGGCGGAGGTCGCGAGGCAGGCCCTGCAGGCCGGGGCCGACATCATCAACGACATCAGCGCCCTGCGTCTGGACCCCGGCATGGTGGAGGTGGCGAGAACCAGCCGTTGCCCGGTGATCATCATGCACATGCAGGGCACGCCTTCCGACATGCAGGTTAGCCCCCGCTACCAGGACGTGGTACAAGAAAGCGTGGACTTCTTCCGCGAACGTTTACAGACCCTTGGCCAGGCCGGGATCGACCCGGAGCGGATCATCATCGACCCCGGCATCGGCTTTGGCAAGACCCTGGCCCACAACCTGGCCATCCTGCGCCACACCGCCGATTACCAGGCCCTGGGACGCCCGCTGCTCGTCGGCCACTCCCGCAAGTCCTTTCTCAAGGCCCTGCTGGGGGCGGGGCCAAACGACCGCGACCGCCCCACGGCGGTGCTCTCCGCCCTGCTCGCCCAACGCCGGGTGGAGATCCTGCGGGTGCACGACGTGGCCGCCACCCAGGAGGCCTTAAGCCTGGCCCAAGCCCTGGAGGGGAACCGTGCCCAGTGAAGGCGCGGCCAGGCATCAGGCCTCAGCGGCCAGGGGTCAGGATAGCTCTCTGTCCCCGGTTTCCGGTTTCCTGTCTCCTGTCCCCTGAAGCCCGTGCTCGCCAAGGAAAAAATCGACCGCTATCTGGCTTACAACCGCAGCCGGATCCGCAAGGCGGTGCTGTTCAACGAGGAGCGCGCGGCCCTGATCCTCAAGATCGTGCCCCTGCTCCTGCACGTAAACCAGCCGGACTTGCCGGGTTTTGTCTCCGACCCCGCCTGTCCTGCCGGCATCGTGCGCTTCGACCCCCGGCAGGTGATCTCGCCGCGCACCCTGGCCCGCTTCTTCCCCAAGTCCTCAATCCTAAACCACCCCAAGGCCCTGCCCCCGCCGGAACGCTGCCTGATCCAATCCCTGATGACCATCGGCAGCGTCGGCAGCGTCGCCCAGACCGAAAAATCGGATTGCGATTACTGGTTGGGACTCAACGACCATGACTTTCCAGGCAATCAACTTGACCTGCTCCGCGAAAAATGCCGGAAGATCGAGGAGTGGGCCCTGGAACGCGGCGCCGAGATCCACCTCTTCCCCATGGACATAGGCCAGACCAAGGCCAACAGCTTCGAGTCGCAGGCCGATGACGAGTCGGCGGGCTCGGCGTTAAAGATGCTCCTGAAAGACGAGCTGTTCCGCACCCACATCCTGGTGGCGGGCAAGATGCCCCTCTGGTGGCTCATCCCCCCGGGTCTGACCGATAGCGGCTACCACGACTTCGTCCGCAACCTGGCGGCCCGGGAGCAACTCAACCTGGAGAGCTTCATCGACCTGGGCTACATCTCCGACATGCCCAAGGCCGAGATCTTCGGCGCCTGTCTCTGGCAGATGAACAAGGCCTTGGACAGCCCCTTCAAATCGGTGCTCAAGTTCGCCTACCTGGAGCTGTTGATGAACGACCGCCAGGGCCTGAACCTCTTCTCCGACCGCATCAAGCAACTGGTCACCTTCCCCGAGTGCCTGTCCCCCGAGCAACGGCTGGCCATCGACGACATCGACCCCTACCTGCTGCTGGCCAAGGAACTGGTCGCCTTCTACCAACGGCAGCAGCCGGGCGAGGGGCGAGACGAATTCATCCGTGCCTGTCTGCTGATGAAGACCCTGGAGGACTTGAAGCCCAGTCAGGAGGAGAGCGAGGATGCCGTCCACATCCAGGCGGCGGCGGAGCTGATCGGACGCTGGGGGCTCCTGCCCGCCGACGCCGACCACTACCTAAACTTCCGCGCCTGGAGCCATCAAGACCGGGTGGCGGCGGGCGGCCTGGTACACCGTTACCTGGGCGACACCTACAAGCGCCTAAGCGGCTGGCGCACGGCGGTGACGGGCGACGGGCAGCTCGCCATCACCGAACAGGACATCGCCATCCTGGGCCGCAAGCTCTCCTCGTTCTACGCCAAGAAACCCAACAAGATCGAATTCATCCAGAGCCTGTCCCGGCAGATGATGTCCCAGTCCGACCTGATCCTGCACGGCGACCGCCAGGAGGGCAGGGATCTCTTCTTCGCCTACCAGGGCGAAGAAGAGGAGACAATCAAGAACGACCCCCGGCGGCTGATCATCAGGCACGACGACCACCTGATCCGGCTCATCGTCTGGCTGATGATCAACGGCATTCTGACCCCCAAGACCCGCCTGCATCCCGTCCGTGCCGGCCTGGACATCGACCTGGGGGCGATCAACGGCCTCATCAGGGCCATCTCCGCCGCCCTGCCGCGGCAAAGGTTGTCCCACATCCCGGCCAGCCAGCTCCTGGAAAAAGAGGCCATCATCAGCGCCCTGGCGGTGGTCAACTTCGACAAGGGGCCGGTGCGGGGGGCCAAGGCCATCCGCTCCTCCATCGTCTCGGCCAACAACTACGGAGAATACTTTCTCCACGATTACGAGACGTTGCCGCAGTACAAAAACGCCCTGCGCCTGCTCCTGACCCGCCACGGGGTCAGCCGCTGGACCAACACCCTAAGCGTCTTCATCCCTCCCCAGCCGGAGCAGCACGCCCTGCAAGCCCTGCTGGACGGATAGCGGGAGACGGCCATGCACGAGATGGGACTGGCGATGCGGATCGTGGAAATCGCCCTGGCCGAGACGGAAAAGGCCAAGGCCTCGCGGCTGTGCGAGGTGGAGGTAGAGGTGGGGGAAGTGGCGGGGGTGCTGCGGGAGGCCCTGGAGTTCTGCCTCCCGGCCGCGGCCCACGGCACCCTGGCCGAGCAGGCGGTCTTCACCATCGTCGCCGTCCCTGGCCAGGGCCACTGCCAGGCCTGCCAGCGGCAGGTGGCGGTCAGCGCCTTTCCCGCCCAATGCCCGGAGTGTGGCGGCTTCGGGGTGACCATCACCGCCGGCACCGAGCTTAGACTGCGCTCCATCAACGTCGAGTAGTAACTATCCAACCGGTGCCAATGCTGCGGCACTTAAGCGGGAAGTTACGTCGAGCAAACCTAAACGACAAGGAGTAAAGGAGCATGTGCGATTCCTGCCACTGCGGGGAGACGGCGGAGGCGACCATCGTCATCCCCGGCCAACCCCACGGCCACCAGCACCAGACCCGGAAGATCATGGTGGAGCACGAACTGCTGGCCCAAAACGACCACCAGGGGGAGGCCAACCGGCGGTTCTTTGCCGAACAAAAGATCCTGGCCCTCAACCTGGTCAGCTCGCCGGGCTCCGGCAAGACCTCGATCCTGGAGCGCACCCTGAAAACCCTGGGGCCGAAAATCGCCACCAGCGTCATCGAGGGCGACCAGCAGACCACACGCGACGCGGAACGCATCAGCGCCGCCGGGGCGCCGGTGGTGCAGGTGAACACCGGGGCCGGCTGCCACCTCGACGCCGAGATGATCCGCCGGGCCCTGGCCCGGCTGCCGCCCAAGCCCCACTCCCTACTGTTCATCGAAAACGTCGGCAACCTGGTCTGTCCGGCCCTCTTCGACCTGGGGGAACACGCCAAGGTGGCGATCATCAGCGTCACCGAGGGCGAGGACAAACCCCAGAAATACCCCCACCTGTTCCGGGCCGCCTCCCTCTGCCTGATCAACAAGATCGACCTCCTGCCCCACCTCGACTTCGACCTTGAGCTGTGCAAGACCCTGGCCCGTCAGGTCAACCCCCGGCTGACCTTCATCGAGCTGTCAGCCAAGAGCGGCGAGGGCTTCCCGGCCTGGCTCCAATGGCTGCGGGACACCTTTAATGCCAGCCACTCCCATTAATAAGGGCCGAGGGCCATGCCCCGCCGCCTGATCACCGTCCAGGGCCTCGTCCAGGGGGTGGGCTTCCGGCCCTTCGTCTATCGCCTGGCCACGGCCCGCCACCTCACCGGCCTGGTGGCCAACACCGGCGCCGGGGTGCGAATCGAGGCCCAGGGGCCGGAGGCGTCCCTGGCCGGATTCGCCCGCGCCATCAAGGAGGAGGCCCCGCCCCAAGCCACCATCACCGGCCTTAACCAAGCCGAGCTGCCGCTTACCGAAGAAACCGCCTTCCGCATCGTCCCCTCCGACCCGGAGGGGCCCGCCGCCACCCTGGTCGCCCCCGACCTCCGCACCTGCGACGACTGCCTGCGGGAGCTGTTCGACCCCAGCAACCGGCGCTACCGCTACCCGTTCATCAACTGCACCAACTGCGGCCCCCGCTTCACCATCATCACCGCCATCCCCTACGACCGCCCGGCGACCACCATGCGGCAATTTAACATGTGCCCCGCCTGCCGCCGGGAGTACGAGGACCCGGCCAACCGGCGCTTTCACGCCCAGCCCAACGCCTGCCCGGACTGCGGGCCAAGGGTCTGGCTCTGCGGCCCGGACGGGGAGGGTCTGCCGGGAGAGCCGTTCGCCGCCAGCGCCCGCCTCCTGGCCCAGGGCCGGATCCTGGCCATCAAGGGGCTGGGCGGCTTTCATCTGGCGGCCGATCCGGCAAACGAAGCGGCGGTGACGGAGTTGCGGCGCCGCAAGGGCCGGCCCCACAAGCCGCTGGCCCTGATGGTGGCCAACCTAAAGGCGGCCGAGGCCCTCTGCCACCTCTCCCCCGCCGCCCGCGACCTGCTCCTCTCGCCCCCGCGGCCCATCGTGCTCACCCCCAAAAGGGCCGAGGCCCCAGTCAGCCCGGAGGTGGCCCCAGGGTTGAACGAACTGGGGCTGATGCTACCCTACACCCCCCTCCACCACCTGCTCCTCGAGGCCTTTGGCCGGCCCCTGGTGATGACCAGCGCCAACCTGAGCGACGAGCCCCTGTGCCGGGAAAACCAGGAGGCCCTGGCCCGCCTGGCGGGCATCGCCGATGGCTTTCTGCTGCACGACCGCGAGATCGCCAACCTGGCCGACGACTCGCTGCTCATCCCCGGCCCCGGAGGCCGTCCGCATCCGCTGCGCCGGGCCCGGGGCCTGGCGCCGGCGCCCATTCCCCTTGCGGAGTCTGGGCCTAATGTGCTGGCGGTGGGCGGGGAGCTGAAGGACACCGTCTGCCTGGCCAAAGACGACCTGGCCCTGGTCAGCCCCCATCTGGGGGATCTGAAAAACCTGGCCGCCCACCGGTTGTTCACCGAAGCCATCCGCCACCTCCTAAATATCTTCGACGGGCGGCCCGAGCTGGTCGTCTGCGACCTGCACCCGGATTACCTCTCCAGCCAGTGGGCGCGGCAGAACGCCGGCTGGCCGGTGCTGGCGGTCCAGCACCACCACGCCCATCTGGTCTCCTGCCTGGCGGAAAACCGGCACCCCGGCCCGGCCATCGGGGTCATCATGGACGGCACCGGCCTGGGCGAGGACGGCGGCATCTGGGGCGGCGAGGTGCTGATCGGCTCGGCCTCCGGCTACACCCGCTACGCCCACCTGGAGCCCATGCCCCTGCCCGGCGGCGAGAAGGCCATCCGCGAGCCCTGGCGGACGGCGCTGGGCTATCTCGTCCAGGTCTTCGGCCCCGCCCCGCCCCAGCTCGACTTCCTGGCCGGCCACGACTGGCGGCCGGTGGCGGAGATCGCCCAGCGGCCCCGGCTCTCGCCCGCCACCACCAGCGGCGGACGCCTGTTCGACGCCGTGGCCGCCATGGCCGGCGGGCGCCAGATCATCTCCTACGAGGGCCAGGCGGCCATCGAGCTGATGGCCGCCGCCGGCCCCGGCCCCCTGGCCGACGATAATGACTACCCGCTCGACTTAAGCGAACTAGCCGCCACCCGGATCCTGCCGATCGGCCCCTTGCTCCGCCAGGTGGTGGCCGACCTAAAGGCCGGGGCCAACCTTTCCGCCATCAGCCGCCGCTTCCACGCCACCCTGATTAAGATGCTGGCCCAGGCCGTCCGCCTGGCCTCGGCCCACTGCGGGCTCGCCACCGTCGCCCTCTCCGGCGGGGTGTTCGCCAACTCCCTGCTCCGGGAGGGCCTAAACCGGGTTCTGGCCCAGGAAGGGTTCACGGTACTCAACCACTCCCTGCTGCCCGCCGGAGACGGCGGACTCTCCCTCGGCCAGGCCATGATCGGTCGGGCTTATCTGTTAACTGGCAGGAAACCCAGCGGGTTTGCTCAACCCTGATGGCCTCGCAAGGCAAGTGCCTACCGGCCTAGGTGCCGGGAAGGGATAACATCGCCACCCCGGCGAAGGCCGGGGGCTAGCGTCCCTTGAGATACTATAGGGGCAGGATCGTCCTTTGGGCGAGACCATCAACACTTGACAGTATCGGGAAAGTAGCTTACCTAACCCAGACCTTCAGTTCCACACCCCCCGCTCCCCGTCGGAGCCGTCATCCGGGAGGAAAGACATGCCCCGCCCACCGGTGAAGATTCTAGCCCTGCTCCTGGCCAGTCTCCTGGGCGCCAACTGCTCACGGCCCCCCGAGACCCAGACCGCCAAGCGACCGCCCCGGGCGGTGGAGGTCGAGGAGGCCCGGCCCGCACCGCTCGTGGACGAGCTCCCCATCACCGGCACCCTCAACCCCAAATTCGAGGCCGAGGTCAAGACCCAGATCCCCGGCCTGATCGAGGCGGTCTATGTCCGGGAGTGGGTCAAGGTACGTAAGGGCCAGCCCCTGGCCAAGATCAACGCCGCCGAGACCGCCGCCGCCGCCCAGCGGGCCAAGGCGGCCTGGGCCGCGTCCCGGTCCACCCTGGCCCTGGCCCAGGCCGAAGGCGAGCAGGCCGAACGGGAGCGGCAACGCACCCAAGAACTGAAGGAGGCCGGACTCGCCACCCGCAAGCAGGCCGACGACGCCACCAGCGCCGCCCAGGCGGCCACCGCCCGGACCGCCGCCGCCCAGGATCAGGCCCGGGCGGCGGCGGAGGAGTGGCATCAGTCCCAGGCCCGGCTGGCCAAGGCCCTGGTGCTCTCGCCCTTGGACGGGGTGGTGGCCCAGCGCCACGTCAACGTCGGCGACCTGGCCAGCGACGCCTCCTCGGCCAAGCCGATCTTCGTCATCGTCGATAACCGCCTCCTCGACCTCACCGCCACCGTTGCCTCCTCCTCCCAGGCCAAGGTGGCCACCGGCCAGGAAATCGTCTTCCACACCGAGGCCCTGCCGGGCCAGACCTTCCACGGCCAGGTGGCCTACGTCAACCCCAGGCTCGAACTCGCCGACCGCTCCCTGCGGCTGGTGGCCCAGGTCAACAACGACGACGGCCCCTTGAAGGGCGGGATGTTCGTGAGCGGGCATCTGATCGTGGGCCGGCGGCCGGCGGTGCTGCAAGTGCCCCGCTCCGCCCTCGACAACTGGGAGATGGCCAAGGGCCGCGCCAGCCTGTTGGTGATCGAGGGCGGCCACGCCCGCCGCCGGCAGGTGACCACCGGCCAGATGGCGGGCGACCAGGTCGAGATCCGCTCCGGGCTCGCGCCCGGCGAGTCTTACGTGCCCAAAGGCGGCTTCACCCTCAAGGACGGCGACCAGGTGCGGGTCGTCGCTCCCCTCCCCAACCAGAACCCGTGATCCTCTCCGATCTCTCCATCCGCCGTCCGGTGCTGGCGGCGGTGATGATGCTGGCCCTGATGACCCTGGGCCTCTTCTCCTACCGGCGGCTGTCGGTGGAGATGTTCCCCAACGTCGAAATCCCGGTGATCTCCATCATCACCAAGTACCCCGGCGCCTCCCCGGAGACGGTGGAGCGCGAGGTGTCCAAACCCATCGAGGAGGCGGTGAACCAGGTGGCGGGCATCAAGCACGTCCTCTCCTACTCCCGGGAGGGGGTATCAACGGTGGTGGCCCAGTTCCGGCTGGAGGAAAAGCTAAACGACGTGGCCCAGGAGGCGCGGGCCAAGATCAGCTCCATCCGCGGCCAGTTGCCGGATACGGTCAAGGAACCGATCATCCAGAAGCTCGACTTCAACGCCATGCCGGTGGCCGCCCTGGCCGTCCAGTCCCCGACGATGCCCGTCCGCGAGCTGACCACCCTGGTGGACAAAAAGATCAGGAAGCGCTTCGAGAGCCTGGCCGGGGTGGGCAAGGTGGACATGGTGGGGGGCCGGAAACGGGAGGTGGCGGTGGCGGTCGATCCCGTGCGCCTGGAGGCCATCGGCCTGGGGGTGAACGACCTGGTGCGCGCCATCCAGGGCGAGAACGCCAACACCCCCCTCGGACGCCTGACCAAGGGGGCAAACGAATACCCCCTGCGCCTCGAAGGCAAGCCCAAACGGGTCTCAGACTACGCCGAGATCACCGTGGCCGAGCGCGGCGGCCGGCCCGTTCCCCTCTCGGAGGTGGCCTCGGTGCGGGACGGGGTCGAGGAGGAACGGCGTCTGGCCCTGGTCAACGGCGAGAGGGCCATCGGGCTGGACATCTACAAGCAGTCCGGCGCCAACCAGGTGCAGGTGGTGGACACGGTGCGCCAGCTGATGCACCAGATAGAGGCCGAACTGCCCAGCGGGGTCAAGATCTCCCTGGTGCGGGACGGCTCGATCATGACCCGCGAGTCGCTGGCCGATGTCCAGGAGACACTGGTCATCGGCGGCATCCTGACCGTGGTCATCGTCTTCTGCTTCATCAACTCCTGGCGCTCCACGGTCATCACCGGGGTCACCCTGCCGATCTCGGTCGTCTCCTCCTTCATCATCATGAACGTCCTGGGCATGACCCTAAACGTCATGACCCTGATGGCCCTGTCACTGGCCATCGGGATGCTGATCGACGACGCCATCGTGGTGCGGGAGAACATCGTCCGCCACCTGGAGCACGGCAAGGACCACCTGGAGGCGGCCCGCTTCGGCACCGCCGAGATCGGGCTGGCGGTCTTCGCCACCACCATGTCGGTGATCGCGGTCTTCGTGCCGGTGGCCTACATGCGGGGCATCGTCGGGCGCTTCTTCTTCCCCTTCGGGGTGACGGTGTCCTTTGCGGTGCTGGTCTCGCTCCTGGTCTCCTTCACCCTGGACCCCATGCTCTCCTCCCGCTGGCACGACCCGGCGATCGGCGCCCGAGGCCGGCGCCGGGGCCTGGCCCGCGGACTTGAGTCCTTCAACGACTGGTTCGACCACGCCGCCGACCGCTACCGGGGGGCCATCGGCTGGGCCATCGACCACCGCAAGACGGTGCTGCTCTCGGCGCTGACGGCCTTTATCGGCGGCATTTTCATCTTCGGCAGCCTGGAGTCCTCCTTCATGGCCACCGAGGACCGCTCCGAGTTTCAGATCGCCTTTCAGACCAGCCCGGACAGCTCGATTACAGAGACCAAGCTCAAACTAAACCAGATCCTTAAGGCCCTGGCCGGCATCCCGGAGATCGACCACACCTACGCCACCATCGGGGCCGGGGACAACGGCACGGTGCGCGACGGCCTGATCTACGTCAAACTCACCGACAAAAAAAACCGCCGCCGCAGCCAGTTGCAGGTCCAACGCCAGGTGCGACGGCGGCTGGCGGGCATCGCCGGGATCACCATCTCCATCGAGGTAGTGGGCAGCATGGGCGGCGCCAAGCCCCTAAACGCCGACCTCAAGGGCGACGACCTGGGGCGCCTGAAACTCCTGGCCGGACAGCTCAAGGACAAGCTGCGCCAGGTGCCGGGGATCGTGGATGTCGCGGCCTCGCTGGAGCACGACACCCCCGAGTACCGGCTGACGGTGGACCGGGACCGGGCGGTGAGCGCCGGGGTGGACTCGCGGCTCATCACCAGCACCCTCTCCCGGCTGGTGGGCGGGGAGGCGATCAGCACCTTCGAGGACGAGGACGGGGACGCGGTGGACGTGCGGCTCAGGCTGCCCGCAAACCGGCGGCAGGATCCCTACCAGGTGCAAGAACTTAAGCTCTCGGTGGCGGACGGCCAGGGGGGGACGAAGCTGGTGCCGTTGGCCGCCATCACCCGCCTGGCCTCGGACAGCACCCCCTCGGCTATCAACCGCCGCGACCTCTCCCGGTTGGTGACGGTAAGCGCCAACCTGGACGGCCTGCCCATCGGCACGGCGGTAAAAAAGGTCATGTCCGCGGCCCAGGCCCTCAACCTGCCGCCCGGCTACTCGGTCAGCTTCTCGGGCGAGGCCGAGGACATGGCCGAATCCTTCGGCTACATGGGCGAATCCCTGATCCTGGCGGTGGTCTTCGTCTATCTCATCCTGGCGGCCCAGTTCGAGTCCTTCCTGGAGCCCCTGGCGATCATGCTCTCCCTGCCGCTCTCCATCGTCGGCATGGCCGGGATGCTGAAAATCACCGGCGACACCATCAACATCATGAGCCTGATCGGGCTGATCATGCTCATGGGCCTGGTCACCAAGAACGCCATCCTGCTGGTGGACTACGCCAAGGTCTTGCAGAGACGCGACGGCCTGCCCCGACGGCAGGCGGTGATCGAGGCGGGTCGGGTGCGGCTGAGGCCGATCGTCATGACCACCCTGGCCATGATCTTCGGGATGCTGCCCCTCTTCTTCGCCCTGGGCTCCGGGGCCGAGATGCGGGCCCCCATGGCCCGGGCGGTGGTGGGCGGGCTCCTGACCTCCTCGCTCCTCACCCTCCTGGTGGTGCCGGTGATGTACACCTGCCTGGACGACCTGGGGGCTTGGCTTAAGCGCGCCTGGCAAGGCACGAAAGGCGGCGGACGATGAACGGCCAGGCGGCAAGATGTCTTTCGTATCTGCTGACCGGGGTTACGGCCTTGCTCCTCACCTGCGGAACGGCGGCCTACTGTCTGGCCGAGGGGCCGCCTCGGAGCTTGACCCTGCCCGAGGCGCTCGGGCTCGCCGACCGTAACAACCACGACCTGGCCAAGGCCAGGGAGTTTGGCCGCCAGGTACAGGGCAAATACGTGGAGGAACGGGCCGCGGCCCTGCCCCATCTCTCCTTAAACGGCCAGTTGTCACGCCAGGAGGACGACAGCCAGGCCCTGTTCTGGCCGCCCCTGTCCGGGGCCCAGGACAGCCGTTCGCTCTCCGTTGGCCTCTCCCAGGCCCTGTTCACCTGGGGCAAGCTGGGGGCCGCCATCCGGGCGGCCAAGAAGGGCTTTCTGACCGCCGACGACGAGTTACGCCAGGCCCGGGCCGATACCCGGCAGGCGGTAAGCGTCGCCTTCTACGACCTGTTGCTGGCCAAGGAGGAGGCGAATATCGCCCGCCGCAACCTAAACCTCAAGCAAACCCATCTCGATAAGGCCCGCAGGCGTCGCGACCTGGGGGTGGCCACCGACTACGATGTCCTGGCGGCGAAGGTGGCGGCGGAAAACGCCCGGCCCCAGGTGATCCACACCGAAAACCAGGTGGGCATCGCCCGCGACCGGCTCAAGGTGCTGACCGGCAGCCAGGAGGAGATCGACGCCCAGGGGCCGCTGGCCGACGACGACTCCCACTCCCCCCTGCCTTCCTACGGACAGGCCCTGGCCCGCGCCTTGAAACGGCGGCCCGACCTTGACTCGCTCCTCCACCGGCAGGAGATCGCCGACGAGTTGATCAACATCGCCAAGGCCGAGGACAAACCCCGGCTCGACCTGAACGCCGACTACGGACGCCGGCAACTGGAGGTGGCGGGCTACCGCGGCAGCGGCCCGGCCTGGGACGCCGGGGTGACGCTCTCCTTCCCCTTCTTCGACGGGATGAAGGCCCGGGGCAAGGTGGCCCAGGCTAAGAGCGACCGCCGGGGCCTCACCATCGACGCGGCCAAGCTGAAGGACGAGATCGGGCTGGAGATCAGAACCGCCCTCGCCCAGGCCAGGGAGACCAGGGAGATCGAGACCGCCCTCGCCGGCACCGCCAAGCAGGCCGGGCAACTGCTGGAAATGGCGGAAAGGGGGCAGGAACTGGGGGTGAAAACGAGGCTCGAGGTGGAGGACGCGGAGCTGAACCTGATGCAGGCTCAGACCAACCTGGCCCGGGCCCGGCGGGATCACCTGACGGCCCTGGTGGCCCTGAAGCGGGCAATGGGCACCCTGGACGAGTAGAGCGCGGCGGCCTAGGGGCGGCCAGTGGCGGGCAAGCCCTCGCCCCCGGCGGCGGGTGCAAGGCCCGTGCTGGCTTCGCCAGCGGCGCCCAGGAAACGGCCGGCGGCGAAGAGACCCTCCTGCACCGTGCCGTCGGCGGCGGTAAAGATTCCGTGACCGTCCGGCAAGCCCTCCCGCCATTCACCGGCGTAAACCGCTCCCCCGGCCAAGGCCATGGTGCCCATGCCGTTCATGGTGCCGTGCGCGAACTGGCCCTGGTAGTGACTGCCGTCCGCCAGGGTCAGTTCGCCCGGCCCGCTCTTTTCGCCGTCCCGCCAGTTGCCGCTGTAGGTCTGGCCGTCGGCGGTGGTCAGGATACCCAAGCCGTTGATGTTGCCCCGCTCCCAGCCCCCCTCATAGCGGTCGCCGTTGGCGTAAGCCATGACCCCATGGCCCTGGAACTGGTTGTTCACGAACTCGCCATCGAACCGGCTGCCGTCGGGATAGCTCACCGTGCCCGGCCCATTCAACCGTCCCTTCTCCCAGAGCCCGGAATACATCTCGCCCCGGCGGTTGAACATCGCCCCCTGGCCGGTGAACTCGCCGCGCACGAACTGGCCGGCGTATTTGCGACCGTCGGCGGTGCTCAGGCCGCCCTCGCCGTCAAAGAGCCCGTCCCGGAACTGACCGATGTACTGGGCGCCATCGGGATAGACGAGGGTGCCGGCGCCGTTTTGCCGTCCGTCCCGCCACTGGCCGCCATAGACCTCGCCGCCGTGGCCGGTGAAGGTCCCCTGACCGCTGAAGGCGTCGTCCACGAAATCGCCCTGATACCGGTCGCCGTTGGGAAAGGCCGCCACCCCCGGCCCGTTGAGCCGCCCGTTGCGAAAACGCCCCCGGTAGACCCGGCCGTCGGCGCAGGCCTTGACCCCCTCGCCGTTGGCCATGCCCGAGACAAAGACCCCGGACAGACGGTCGCCGCCCGCACTGACCAGCTCCCCCTGACCGTTGGGCAGCCCGTTCTGGAACTGGCCGCGATAGCGGCTGCCATCGCTGAAGGTATAGTCCCCGTCGCCGTTGAAGAGATCGTTGGCGAACCGCCCCCGGTAGCTCTCGCCGCCCGCGCCCCGCCAAACCCCCTGACCGCTCTTCTTGCCGGCCGCAAACCCGCCCTGGTAATGTTCGCCGCTGGCGAGGCGCAGCTCGCCTGGGCCGTCGGCCAGGCCGTTATGGAAACTGGCCGTCAGCTGGCCGCCGTCGGCGTAGTTCCACTCCCCCTGACCCTCAATTTTCCCCCTGACAAATTGACCGGAAAAGGTGCCTTTGGCCTGACGCCACACCCCGGCGCCCTCGAACAGCCCGGCCTTGAATCCCCCCCGGTACACCTGGCCGTTAGGGTAGGAAAGCGTCCCCTGGCCAGCCATCAGGTCGTTCGCGAACTGACCCTGGTAGCGGGAGCCGTCGGTGAAGGTCATGGCGCCCAGCCCCTGTTTCCGGCCCTGGACGAACTGGCCGACATACCTCCGGCCGTCGGGATAGGTGAGGGTCCCCTCCCCCTCCGGCAGCCCGCCCCGGAAGGAGCCGGAGTAGATCGAGCCATCGGCCAGCCGCCGGGCGCCGCTCGTCGTCTGGCCGGGAGGCTGCCCGCAGGCGGCAAGGGTCAGCAGGCAGAATAATTTTAGTAAAAATAGGGGTGAAAACTTGCGGGGCGTGCGGGAGACCACCCCCTGAGCCCAGGGCTGCCTCCGCGTCTGACTCAATTCCGGCATGGGGGGTTCCGGCGCCTCACCCCCGGGCCAGCGGCGGGGAATCGTCCGGGGATTCCGGGGCCAGGGCGGGGGCGTTACAAACCACGCGGCCCCGGCCGGCGTGTTTCGCCTCGTAGAGGGCCAGATCGACCTGCTTGACGAAACGGCTGATATTCTCCTGCCAGGAAAGGCCGGGCAGACGGATGAACTCGCCCAGCCCGCAGCTTAGGCTGGTATCGCCGAACTGGTACTCCATGAAGGTGGAGAGGATGCGCTCGTTGATCTTGATCGCCTGTTCCATGGTGGTCTGGGTGATGAGCACCGCGAACTCGTCGCCGCCGTAGCGGAAGGCCCAGTCCACCCCCCGGCGGGCGTAATTGCGCAGGATATGGCCCAGGGCGCTGAGCAGGTTATCCCCGGCCTGATGGCCAAAGGTGTCGTTGTAGCCCTTAAACCGGTCCACGTCGATGAAGGAGAGGAAGATCTTGTAATCCTGCCGGACGGCGCGGTGCACCTCATCCATGATCTTGGTGTCGAAGTAGCGCCGGTTGTAGAGGTTGGTCAGACTGTCGCAGGTGGAACGCTTCTCCAGTTCCCGCACCAGGGCCTGCTCCCGGATCACCCGGCACAGCCTGGCCAGAAGCTCCGAGCCGTCGAAGGGCTTGGTCATGTAGTCGATGGCCCCGGCGTTGATCACGTCGATGTAGCTGTACTCCTCGCTCAGGCCGGTGACCACGATCACCCCGATCTCGGGGTAGTGAGACTTGACATACTTGAGCAGCTCCATGCCGTCCATGACCGGCATGTTGATGTCGGTGAGCACGATGGCAAACCGGTCGCTCTGGAGGCGGGCGATCGCCTGCTGGCCATTTTCGGCGGTGGCCAGGGGAAAACCATAGGAGGCGATGATGCTCTTCATCACCTCCAGGACGATGGGGTCGTCGTCCACGATCAGGATCTTGACCTCCGAATTCTTGGGCAGCGTGCACTCCCGGCAATCGTTCATCGCCCTACCTCCCGGCTCTCCTCCGCCTGTTGCCGCAGGGCCTCGTAGAGGACAATACCGGCGGTCATGGCGAGGTTCAGACTGCGGATATTACGGTTGGCCATGGGAACAGTATAGCAGTTATCCCGGTGCCCGTTCAAAAAATCTTCGGGCAGGCCCTTGGTCTCCTTGCCAAAGAGCAAAAAGTCGCCGGGCCGGAAACGGGCCTGGGTGTAAGGGCGGGAGGCCTTGGTGGTCAACAGGAACAGACGTTCGCGGGACTTGGCGGCCAGGAAATCGGCCAGACTGGACCAGTGGACGATGCTCACCTGCCGCCAGTAGTCGAGTCCGGCCCGCTTGAGGTAGCGGTCGGCGAGGCTGAAGCCCAGCGGATGCACCAGGTGCAGGGTGGTGTTGGTGGCGCCGCAGAGGCGGGCGATACTGCCGGTGTTGGGGGGGATTTCCGGCTCCACCAGCACGATGTTAAACGAGGAATCGTCTGGCAGCATTAGCGGGGACAAGGGCGAGAAGACCACGATCCGGGGCGCCCCGCAGAAGACGGGCACCGGCCGGGCCTCGGATTGCCGGCCCTACAGGGTCGTGATTGAATGTTCCTTGGTGAGGGTGAGGTTGCTGACCTTGAGCACCTGGGTCTCGGGGGTGAAGTCCCTCATGTCCGCCAAGGTGGCGAGGCCACGCACCTCTTGCCGGAAGCGGGCCAGGTCACGTCCGGCCAGGACGTCCTGGGTCTTGAAGGTGGTGGCAAAGGGATCTAGAAACACGGTGTGATGCTGCACCCGGTAGTCGAGATGCGGCCCGGTCGCCTCCCCGGATTCACCCACGTAGCCTATGACCTCCTTCTTGGTGACCAGACTGCCCGGATGCAGCCCGGGCCGGAAGCGGGAGAGATGGGCGTAGTAGGTCTTGTAGTCGCCGCTGTGGGCGATGATTACCTGGTTGCCAAAGCCCTTGTTGGGGCCGATCTCCACCACCCGGCCATCGGCGGCGGCCATGATCGGGGTGCCGATGGGGGCCGCCAGGTCCACCCCCAGGTGGGGCCTGATCTGGCCGGTGATCGGGTGGCGACGGTGATAGGAGAACTTGGAGGTCAGCCGGCCGATCGGCACCGGCGAGCGCAGGAACGAGGTGCCCACCCCCTCGCCGTTCTGGTCGTAATAGACGTCCTTGCCGCTGGCGGTGTGGAACAGATAGCCCTCCAGCACCTGGCCGTTTACCCGGCGATACTGGGCGGCCGCGATCTTGCCGTAGCCCACCAGCACCCCGTTTTTGTAGTACTTGTCCACCACCAGGCTGAAGCGATCGCCAGGCTGAATCTCGGTGTTGAAGTCGATCTTGGAGGCAAAGACATCGGCAAAGGCGTAAACCAGCCGCATATCCTCGTCCTTGTCGGCAAAGGCGGCGAACAGAGAGCTCTTGATCTCGCCCGAGACCTTCACCTCCTTCCGCTCCAGTTCGATGGGCACCCGGCTCGCCTGGTAGCCGTCCTCGGAGTTCTTGACCTTTAAGACGGTGAGCGGCCCGGACTGGTAGCTGAAATCCTTCAGCTCGCCGTTTCTGTCGAGCTGAAGGGTGTAGGTGTCCTGGGGCTTTATCCGCTTGAAGTCAAGCTGGCTCTTCAAGGCGGCGATGATCGCCAGCCGCATCTCGGCGGAGATACTCTGCCGCCGCAGGGAGACGTCGATCGACTCGCCCCGCCGGATGGTGCCGGAGATGAGGGGAGCCGAGGCCTCGCCGCCCTGGGGGTCGCCGGACTTGGCGTACTGCTCAACCGGGATAAAATCACGGCCCGCCTGGGGTTGCTCCGGTGAGGATTGATGCAGCAGGATGTCGGTGCGGTCGAGCAGGGCCTGCAACAGCGGCCGCCGCTCCTGACCCACCCGATAGAGATGCCCGACCAGGGCGCTGACGAGAAAGATGCCGGTGACGACAAAGATACTGAACCGAAGGTGCTTGAATAACCGCATGCTGTCTCCACGCCTGTCTGCCTGCCGCCAAGGGCCAGGTTTCAGGTGGCTGGGTCGTAAAGACCTTTTGCCCGAGGATGTCCGGGCGTAGAAGTTGGCCGCCCCCCGCATGTCGGGTTTCCCAGGCGAGAGTAACACGGCCAGTTGTCGAACCGCCCCCGGCCAGGCCAGAGACGATTCCTTCCTCACTAACAGAATCCGCCGGGGAATACAAGCGGGTTTTTTCCATCCGGGCCGAGGCCGTCAAGACAAGTTTGACTTTATCCCGTCAATCCTATAGACTTTTTGACACCACCCGCGAACAGAACGGCGGTTCCCCCAGGCCGCTCGCCTAGGCCCTACCCAAACAAAACAACCCCCTCCCGACCGGCGGCAATGAACGTCACCCTCCTCTTCATCGGCCTGATCTTCGGTTCCCTGGGCATGGGCTATATCGCCTACGGCCGCAAGCAGGGCCACCTGCCGGCCCTCCTGGCCGGGGTCGGGCTCTGCGCCTTTCCCTACTTCGTCAACAGCGTCTGGATATCGATCGTCATCGGCCTAGTCCTGACCCTCCTCCCCTTCGTGCTCAGGTCCTGACCCCACCTAATCCTGATGGCGTCGCAAAAAGACCGATCTACTGCGGCGCGGGCCGGTTTGGCTCGTTCGGCATACCATCTGTATGGCCTCACTCGCCAAACACACCCCGCGCCTTGTATATCGGCCCTTTTGCTTAGCCATCGGCTACCTTTTTGCGAGATCATCAATCCTCCCCTCCGCCCATAAAATAGCTTGACAATCTGCGAAATTAGGGGTGAAGGTTTACTAAACTAAGATATCGTGGCCCCGGACGTCGTTACCCCTACTCCCCAGGAGGAGCGCCAACATGGACCAACCAGAAACCGCCCCGGCCAGCGCCCCCCAGTCCTCCTTTTCCCTGTTGGGCG
>JAJYJA010000156.1 GCA_021789795.1 Deltaproteobacteria bacterium
CCTGCCAGCGCCGCTGTTTGTCGGGGCGATGTTCCTGGACATCGCCTTGCTGACCGGACTCCTGGCCCTAAGCGGCGGGGCGATGAACCCCTTCACCTTCCTGTACCTGGTGCACGTGGTGGTGGGGGCCATCCTGCTGCCCAGTCTGGCGGCCTGGCTGCTGCCGGCCTTCGCCTCCCTCTGTTACGGGATCTTTTTTTTGCCCGGCTGCCAGTTTCCCCTGCCGGGCGAGGTGCAGCCAGTCTGCCACCGCCTTCCCCTGTCCCCGGAGCTCAGGCTGCACCTGGAAGGGATGTGGCTGGCCTTTACCGTTACCGCCTTTTTCCTGGTGTTTTTTGTGACCAGATTGCAGCAGGCCTTGGCCGCCCACCGGGAGACCACCGCCCGGCTGCGGGAGGAGCAGGACAAGAACGAGCGCCTGGCCTCCCTGGCCGCCCTGTCGGCGGGGGCGGCCCATGAGTTCGCCACCCCGCTCGCCACCATCGCCGTGGCCAGCGGCGAGCTGTTTCGGGAGGTGAGCGCCGCCGGCCACGAGACCTGGCGGGACGACCTGCAACTGATCCGCGACCAGGTGGCCCGCTGCCGGGACATCCTCTACCAGATGGCGGCGGACGCCGGCGAGCCCCTGGGCGAGGGCCGGGCCGAGCTGACCCTGGCCGGGTTGCTGGCTTTGGTGCGCGATTCGCTGGGCGGCCCCCGCCGGGCGCGGCTGCTGATCGAATGCGACACCCCGGACGAACGGCTCACCGTGCCCCGGCGCTCGGTGCAGCGGGCCTTGCGCGGCCTGGTCTCCAACGCCTTCAACGCCTCGGAGCCCACCGACCAGGTGACCATTCAGGCCAGAGTGGAGGGGGAGCGGGCCTGTTTTGTCATCATCGACCGGGGCCGGGGCATGGATGCCGAAACCGCGGCCAAGGCCCAGGAGCCGTTTTTCACCACCAAGCCGCCGGGCCAGGGGCTGGGCCTGGGGCTCTATCTGGCCGCCACCCTGGCCCGGCGCCTGGGCGGCGAGCTGACGATCGATTCCGCGCCGGGGGCCGGGGCGGCGGTGCGTTTTTGTATCCGGCGCTGGCCCGAGGCAAGGGCCGGCGACTGACCGGCGCGGTGCGGTCGCGCGAGGGCTACAGAAAACAACAGGAGGAGGATTGACGGATGGAAACGAATGGGAACCCGGAGCAGGCCCACAGCATCCTGCTGGTCGATGACGAGGAGGTGTTCCGTAAACGCCTGGCCGCGGCCCTGGCCCGGCGCGGCTTTACCGTCTGCGAGGCGGATAATTTCGAGGCGGCGGTGAGGGCGCTCTTGGAGCACGACCCGGAGCTGGCGCTTGTCGATCTCAGGATGCCGGGCCGCTCGGGCCTGGAGCTGGTGGCGGAGGCCAAGCGCCTGCGGCCGGCGATCCGGATCGTGGTGCTCACCGGATACGGCAGCATCGCCACTGCCAGCCAGGCCATCAAGCTGGGGGCGATGGAGTACCTGCCCAAGCCCGCCGACGTGGACGAGATCCTGCGCGCCTTCTCCCCAGACCGGGACCTGGGGTTGCCGGCGGGGCCGGAGGACTTCGCCCCCCCCAGCCTGGCCCGGGTGGAATGGGAACATATCCAGCGGGTGCTGGCCGACTGCGGGGGCAATATCTCCGAGGCGGCCCGCAAGCTGAACATCCACCGCCGCAGCCTGCAACGCAAGCTGTTCAAGTTCGCCCCGCCCTGATGGCCATGAACTGGTTCCCCTCGCTCGGCAAAAAGGCCTCGCGCCTGGCCTCGCTGGAGCTCTTCCGCTACCTGGGCCCCAGCTTTTTCATCACCGTGGGCTTCATCGACCCCGGCAACTGGGTGACCAACGTGGCGGCGGGCTCCCAGTACGGCTACGCCCTGCTCTGGGTGGTGACCCTGTCCACCGTCATCCTCATCCTGGTGCAGCACAACGCCGCCCACCTGGGCATCGTTACCGGGCTCTGCCTCTCCGAGGCGGCGGCCAAGTTCTTTAAGCCCTGGACGCGCCGGCTGCTGCTGGGCAGCGCCATGCTGGCCTGCGTCTCCACCGCCCTGGCCGAGGTCTTGGGCGCCGCCATCGGGATTCAGATGCTCACCGGCCTGCCCCTTGCCCTCGGCTCGGTCTTGGCCGCCGGCTTTGCCGCCTGGATGCTGTTTTCCAAGAACCACCAGCGCCTGGAGCGGTGGATCATCGGCTTCGTGTCGCTGATCGGCATCGCCTTCCTCTGCGAGTTGTGGCTGACCAAGCTCTCCTGGGCCGCCACCTTGAGCGGCTGGGTGAAACCGGTCTTCCCGCCCGGCGCCCTGCCGGTGATCATGGGGGTGCTGGGGGCGGTGGTCATGCCGCACAACATCTTTCTCCACTCCGAGGTCATCCAGAGCCGGCAGTGGCACACCCAGGGCGAGGCGACGATCAGGAAACGGCTGGACTACGAGCTCTACGACACCCTGGTGGGCATGGGGGTGGGCTGGGCCATCAACAGCGCCATGATCGTCATGGCCGCCGCCGTGTTCTTCAGCCACGGGAGCACCGTCTCCGAGTTGCCCCAGGTGACCCGCACCCTGACCCCGCTGTTCGGGCGGCTCTCGTCGGTGGTCTTCTCCCTGGGCCTGGTGTTCGCCGGACTCTCCTCCTCGGTGACCGCGGCCCTGGCCGGGGGCAGCGTCTTCGCCGGCATCTTCCACGAGCCCTACGACATCGGCGATCCCCACTCCCGGGCCGGGCTGCTCCTGACCCTGGTCGGGGCCCTGGTCTGCATCCTGCCCCTGGCCGATCCCTTCACCGGTATCCTCTGGAGCCAGGTCGTCCTCTCCCTCCAGCTTCCCTTCACCATGATCCCCCTGATACTGCTCACCTCCTCCCGCAAGGTGATGGGCGCCTACGCCAACAGCCGCCCCAACGCCTTCTCCCTGTGGCTGGTGAGCGGGGTGGTGATCGTCTTGAACCTGGCCCTGCTCGCGGAGATGTTTGCGGGCTAGGGGTGCGACAATTTGTCGCATTGTTGGCCCTGCCACATTGTGATAGGCTCGGCTCTCATTTCACGGGCGGCTGCCGATGCCATGTCGGTGTTGGACTGGGATTGCGCCCGGCAATTTAGCGGAGCAAGGAGGGAGCGGAGATGAAGCAAGTGGTCGCCTGGCTGTTGGCCGGTTGTCTGTTCTGGGTGGGGGGCGCGGCGGGCGCCTTTGAGATCGAGGGGCCGCCGGCCTGCAAGCAGTGCGGCATGGATCGCACTACCTTTGCCCAGAGCCGGGTGCTGTTGACCTACGACGACGGCGCCACCTCCGGCCTGTGCAGCATCCACTGCGCGGCCGAGGATATGAAGCAGCATCCCGGGCAGAAGGTGACCTCCTTTCAGGTCGCCGACTACGGCACCAAGGCCCTGATCGACGCCCGGAAGGCGGTGTGGGTGATCGGCGGCAAGCTGCCGGGGGTGATGACCGCGACCCCCAAGTGGGCCTTTGCCAAGCAGAAAGACGCCCAGGTCTTCGTGGCCCAACACGGCGGACGGATCGCGAGCTTCTCCCAAGCCATGGCGGCGGCCCAGCAGGAGGCGGATAGCGGCCAGGCCCCCCACTGCGCCTGCCAGGGGCCGGGCGGGCTGATGACCTTCAACCCCGCCTTTGGCGACGACATCTACCACACCCATCCGGCGGGGATGTGGATGTTCAACTACCGCTACATGCGCATGGACATGGACGGCCTGCGTGACGGCACCAGCGATGTCGCAGCCAGTAGCGTGGGCAACGGCCGGGGCCTACCCTACGACAACATCATGATGATCCCCACCAAGATGACCATGGACATGCACATGCTGATGGCCATGTACGGGGTCAACGACAAGCTGACCCTGATGGGGATGTTAAATTACGTGGAAAACAAGATGGACATGCTGATGGACATGTCGCCCAGGGACAGGAAGGGTAATCCCAGGGGCATGGCCGACATGGGGGCGGTGCCGGACGAGCCGATGAAGACCAGCGGCCTGGGCGACACCGAGCTGCGGGCGATCTACAAGTTCAGCGGGGTGCTAAACGGCAGCCTGGGGGTGAGCCTGCCCACCGGCGACATCGATCAGAACTACACCAGCATGGGCACCGTCTGGCGGGCGCCCTACGACATGCAGCTTGGCTCCGGCACCTTCGATCTCAAGCCGGCCATCACCTACAGCCAACTTAGCGACGACTCCTTGTGGAACTGGGGCGGCCAGGCGATGTTCACCCTGCGGACGGGGAAGAATTCCAACGGCTACAGCCTGGGTAACAGCGTCAAGCTCAACACCTGGCTGCAACGGGCCCTGGGCCCGGCCGCCGCCTGGCTGCGCCTGGCCTACAGCGACACCGAGCGGATCAGCGGTTACGACCCGGGGGTGCAGAAGGCGATCGACAACTATAACAGCATGATGTGGATGACCCACTACATGGCCGCCACCATGCCCGACAGCGACCCCAACAACTACGGCGGCCAGCGGCTGGACGGCTTCATCGGCCTCTCGGTGCCGGTGGGGGGCATGGTCAGCCTGGGCGTCGAGGGCGGGGTGCCGCTTTATCAGAACCTGAACGGCCTGCAGATGAAGAACGACTGGTACTGCACCGTGGGCCTGCAGGCCATGTTCTGATGGCCTTGCTCCGAACTGCGGCAACAAATGGCTCGCCATCTCGCCGGGTTTCTGCTATAGTTTTTGTAACCTTACCATAATCCGAGGAGGTGACTTATGTTTGAAGGACTATTTCAACCCATGCATCTGCTGGTTATTCTGGCGATTGTGCTGATTATCTTTGGACCCGGCAAGCTCCCGGAACTGGGCTCCGGCCTGGGCAAGGGCATCAAGGAGTTCAAGAAATCGATGCGGGGTGACGAGCCGAGCAGCCCCTCTATCGAGCACAACGAGGAAAAGAAGGCTTAAAGCCCTAAAAGGGTGTCCGCGCGCCTTGGGCGGCGGGCCACCTCCAGGCGAGCCTTGACAACCCCGCCAGGTCTGATCCCTTCCCGGATCAAGGCCGAGGCGGGGTTGTGTATTTTGGGGGGCTGGTCTCCGCTGTCTTTTGGCGCGACCATCCTCTTTGGTTTTCAAATCGCGGCGGATGGATTATATAGCATCCGTTTGGCCCGGATTGCCGTTATTTAAAAAAACTCGTCCCCACGCCGTCACCGCCATGTCGCTCAAAAAAGACCTCTTCGCCGCCGAGATCAAGGATGGCCAGGAATTTTGCTCCCCATTTCTGGTCAAGACGGCGCGACTGGCCGACACCAAGCAGGGCAAGCCCTTTCTCACCCTCGAACTGATGGACAGCAGCGGCGAGCTGGTGGCCCGGGTGTGGGACGACGCCGAGCGGCTCTCCTCCCTCTGTCCGCCGGGGGCGGTGCTGCAAGTGACCGCCGCCGCCTTGAGCTACAAGGGGGCCTTGCAGCTCAAGGTGAGCGCCCTGGAGAGGGTGGAGGTGGCGCCGGAGGATTGGGGGCTGTTCGTGCCCGCCGCGCCGGGGGATCACCGGCGCCTGTCCGAGGAGTTGGTCGGCCTGTTTAGGGAGGTTGCCGACCCCGACCTGAGGCGGCTGTTGCTGGCGGTGGCCGGCGACCAACCCCTGTGGCGTGACTTCTGCGCCGCGCCGGCGGCCAAGTCCATGCACCACGCCTATCTCGG
>JAJYJA010000157.1 GCA_021789795.1 Deltaproteobacteria bacterium
CATGGCTTTCGCTGGGGGATATGGTGTTGAAAGGGTTGGTGTTCAGCCGCGGAGCAGGTGACTCTCCAGGATGGCCTTGTGGATGTGCATCTTGTTTTCGGCCTGATCCCAGGCCACGCTCTGGGGGCCTTCCAGCACCTCGTCGGTGATCTCCTCGCCCCGGTGGGCGGGCAGGCAGTGGAGGACGATGGCCTCGGGGTCCGCCTGCCGGAGCAGGGCGCCGTTAACCTGATAGGGCTGAAAGACCCGGATGCGGGCCTCGGCCTCGGCCTCCTGGCCCATCGAGGCCCAGACGTCGGCGTTGATGACCTGGGCCGCCCTGACCGCCTCCCGCGGGTCGCGCACCAGGGTGATGGGTTTTGTCGCCTCGGCCTGGGCCGCCTTGAGAATGGCGGCATCGGGGTCGTAGCCCTCGGGGCAGGCCAGGGTAAGGGCAAATCCCAGGCGGCAGGCGGCCTGGATCCACGAGTTGGCCATGTTGTTGCCGTCGCCCACCCAGGCCACCTGGAGGTTCGCCACCGGGCCCCGCTTTTCGACCACGGTCATGATGTCGCTTAGGATCTGGCAGGGGTGATGGAGATCGGTCAGGGCGTTGATCACCGGCACCGTGGCGTAACGGGCCAGCTCCTCGACGATCTCCTGGCCGTAGGTGCGCACCACCAGGCCGTGGACGTAGCGGGACATGACCCGGGCCATATCCTTCAAGGGCTCGTTCCTCGCCAACTGGGTGTCGCGGCCCGGCAGGTAGATCACCTGGCCGCCCAGGGCGTACATGGCGGCCTCGAAGGAGACCCGGGTGCGGGTGGAGGGCTTCTCGAACACCAGGCCGATGACCTTGCCGACCAGCATCTGATGCCGGGCCCCGGCCTTGGCCTCCGCCTTCAGGGTGAGGGCGCGCTCGATATAGGCCGCCAGCTCGGCCCGACTGAAATTCCACAAACTTGTAAGGTGCATTTCTTTTTACCTACAAATAAGTCAGGCCCAACCGAGACACGGCAACCGCTACCGCTGGGGTGGGCCAAATTTTTATCAATACAAGATACGCCTTATTTTGCAACGACTTTTTGCGCCAACCGGGCCCGGCGGGGCCGGGGGTCAACAAAAAACCTTTCTGATTCCGCCTGGTTTCTGTTAAGGTTGGGCCATGAGCCAAGAGTGCCAAAACCGCATCGCGGTCAGCGGTGGCAGCGGCTTGGTGGGCCGGTCCCTGTGCCGAGCCCTGCGGGAGGCGGGCTGGACGCTGACCCTCCTCGACCGCCAGGTCCTAGGCGGCGAGACTGCCGAGCTGAGCCGACGGATAGAGGGGGTTGGGGGGATCATCAACCTGGCCGGGGCCCCCATCCTGGGCCGGCGCTGGAGCCCCGCCTACAAGCAGGTGCTCGCCGAAAGCCGCATCGGGGTCACCCGCCGCCTGGTCGAGGCGATGGCGGCGAGCACCGAACGGCCCCAGTGGTTAATCTCCACCTCGGCGGTGGGCTATTATCAGGCCGGTCGCCGGCACACCGAGAGCGACTGCCGGCCCGCCGACGACTTCCTGGGCCGCCTGACCAAGGGCTGGGAGGCGGAGGCCCTTCGCGCCCAGGGACTCGGCCTGCGGGTGGTGATCTTCCGGCTGGGGGTGGTGCTGGGGCCGGACGGCGGGGCCCTGGCGCAGATGCTGCCCCTCTTCCGGCTGGGGCCGGACGGCGGGGCCCTGGCGCAGATGCTGCCCCTCTTCCGGCTGGGGCTGGGCGGCGTCCTGGGCCGGGGCGACCAGGCCCTCTCCTGGATCCACTTAGACGACGTGGTCCAGGCCTATCTCGCCGCCAGCCGCGATCCCTCCTGGCAGGGGATCTACAACCTTACCTCCCCCTGGCCCGCCACCAACGCCGAGCTGACCCGCGCCCTGGGCCGGGCGCTCCACCGTCCGACCCTCCTGCCGGTGCCGGCCTGGGCCTTGACCCTGCGTTTCGGCGAGGGGGCCACGGCGCTCATCCGCGGCCAGGAGGTTATCCCCCAGCGACTCCAGGAAAGAAATTTTCCCTTTGCCCATCCCCGCCTCGACCAGGCGGTCAAGGCCTGTCTGACGGGCCGGGCCCATCTCAACCATTAAGGATCACCAGTGTTTAGAAAAAAACCTGCCAAGAGACAGCAACCGGCCAGTTTGCGCCGACGCGGCCGGAGGTCGGATACCCACCGGGGCCTGATCCGGCCCGGCTTCCATCCGTTGGCGCCCAACTCGTCCTCCCGTCCGGGCCAGATCATAGCCGACGACCTCATGGCCGCCATCCTGGCCAACGGCGGTCAGGCCGAGACCGCCGAGATCATGGCCGCCCTGGAGCTGGGCCGGGGGGCGCGGCAGGGCCTGCACGAGGCCCTGTTGGACCTGGTCAGCCAGAAGCTGCTCCGCCTGCGGGGGGACGACCTCTACGAGGTGCGGGAGGCGCGGGACTTCTCGCAGGGGGTGTTGAGCGTCAATCCCAGGGGCTTCGGCTTCGTGGTCCTTGATCCCCCACCGGCCCGCAATCAGCCCACCGATGTCTTTATCGCCGGTCGCAACCTGGGGTCGGCCCTGCACGGGGATCGGGTGCTGATCCAGGTCGGGCCGGGTCGGGAGGGTAAACTCGAGGGCCGGGTGCTCAAGGTGCTGAAACGGGGGGTCGAGCAGGTGGTCGGCATCTATAAGGCCGGCCTCCCCAACGGCCTGGTGACCCCGGAGGACGAGCGCTTCCCCTTTAGCCTCCTGGTGTCCAGGGATAAGACCCTGGGTGCCGGCGACGGCGAGGCGGTGGTGGCTAGAATCATCGACTACCCCCGCCCGGACGGCAGCAACTGTCAGGGGGAGGTGATCGAGGTGCTGGGCGACCCCGACAGCCTGCGGGTGCAGACCGAGATCGTGATCCGTAAGTTCAAGCTTCCCCACCGTTTCGGCCTGGAGGTGGAAGGGCAGGTGGAGAGGATCAGCGGCACGGTGGAGACCGACCCCGGCCGGCTCGACCTGCGGGAGGTCTTGCACCTCACCATTGACGGCGAGACGGCCCGCGACTTCGACGACGCGGTGGCCATCGAGCGGCTCTCGACCGGCTTTCGGCTCTACGTCTCCATCGCCGATGTCAGCCACTACGTCCCCGAGGGCAGCCCCTTGGACGCCGAGGCCTACCAGCGGGGCACCAGCGTCTATTTCCCCACCGCGGTGGTGCCCATGCTGCCCGAGCGGCTGTCCAACGACCTGTGCAGCCTGGTGCCCAACCAGGATCGCTACGCCTTCTCCGCCATCCTGGACTTCGACCAGGATGGCCGGCCCCAGGGCCGGCGGTTTGCCAAGTCGGTGATTTGCAGCCGCTACCGGATGACCTACAACAAGGTACGCCAGATCATCATCGACCAGGACCCGGAGACGCGCAGCCAATACCAGCCCCTGCTGGCACCGCTGGCCGAGATGGAGCGTCTGGCCCGGCTGCTGCTCAAGGAGCGGCTGGGCCGGGGCAGCATCGGTTTCGAGCTGCCCGAGGCCTTTGTCGAGGTGGGGCCGGAGGACACGGTGCTGAACATCGCCCGCCGGGAAAGGAACTTCGCCCATCAGCTCATCGAGGAGTTCATGCTGGCCGCCAACGAGGCGGTGGCCCACGCCCTGGACGATCACCACTTGCGAGGCGGCCTGTACCGCATCCACGAGACCCCCGACCCGGTCAAGGTGGGGGAGTTCGCCCAGTTCGCCAAGGGCATGGGCCTGGCCATCCCGGACGAGAATGCCGGCACCCCCGCCTGGTTTGGCCGGGTGCTGGAGATGGTCAAGGGCTCGCCCCAGGAGTACATCGTCAACAACCTCCTGCTGCGCACCATGAAGCAGGCCCGCTACTCGCCCGACAACGTCGGCCATTTCGGGTTGGCGGCCAGTCATTACTGCCACTTCACCTCTCCCATCCGGCGCTACCCGGACCTCATGGTGCACCGGGCCTTGGCCGCCTGGCTGGCCGGGGCCAAGCCGCGGAAAAAGGCGCCCTCCCGCCCGGACAGCGGCGAGCCCAGCCCCGAGACCCTGGCCGGGGATTTTCTCTCCAGCCGGGAACGGGTGGCGGTGGAGGCCGAACGGGAGATGGTGGATAGGCTCAAGGTGCGCTACATGGAGGACAAGCTCGGTGAGTCGTTCGCGGCCATCGTCTCCGGGGTGAGCAGCTTCGGGCTGTTCGTGGAGCTGATCGACTCCTTCGTCAGCGGCGGGGTGGCCATGACCGACCTGACTGACGATTACTACCAGTTGGATGAGCGCAACCACCGGCTGATCGGCCGACGCAGCAACCGCATCTACCAGATCGGCACCCTGGTGCGGGTGCGGCTCGCAAGCGTCGAGAAGTCCCGCCGCCGGATCAACTTCGTGATCGAGATCGCTAATAAGGGCCGCTAGCGTAAGGACGGTAGGAGGGGTAGATGGTGAAGGAGGCTAGGGCGCCGTTGGCGAAGGTCGCCTCCTGGTAGAGGTACTCGACTTGGCGGGAGTAGGGCCGGTTGAAGGAGCGCCACATCCGGAGATCCCAGTCGTAATAGCGTTCTTCCCGGTAGTAGGTGTCGGTCTGGATGGCGGTGTAGGACCAGGTCTCCAGCCGGCCCTGGACGCTTTCGGTGATCGCCTTGTGGCTGGGCGCCCCCCAGGCCAGATACACCTCCTCGGGGGTGAAGCCCACCGCGATGCGGCCCTGGCGGATCAGGGCCTGGTGTGCGGGGGGCAGCTGGAGAAGAACCGCCTGGTTGCGGGCCAGGCGGGAATCCAGGGTCTCGCAGCCCGAGAGCAGGACAAGCAGACCGAGGAGCAGCCAACCGGCCCGCCGCGGCCAGGGCCCCGGCCCGCGGCGGGGATCATTCGGCCGCCGGCCAGGGTTCATCGTCCCGCTCCTCCACCAGAAAGCAGAAGTTGTCCCACTCGAACTCGCGGCCTGAGATCGGACAGCGCAAGGTGAGCTTCCGCTCCCCGATGGCCTTAACCTCCCAATCTCCCCGGCGTTTACCGCCGTCGATGCGAATCTTCTGGCCGACCTGGAAGGGATAGGGACTGAAAATGGCTACCTTAGGCATGGTCTGCTCCGGGATGAGGGTTGACTGTCATGCCGCGTCTTGACGAGGCGGCAACCGGCGGCGGGAGGGCGGATTCAGGCGGCAAGCCGCCTGGGCTCACGACGAGGGCTTCAGGCCGAGACCCCGGCTAGGAACTCGTCCTCCTCCATGAGTGCCAAGCCGCCCTGGTCGGCGATCAGGGCCTGAAGGTCGGTGTAGGTGCGGACGTTTAGGTTGAGAAACAAGATGGCCGCCCCGGTCTCCTCCTTGCGGATCAACTCGCCCCGCATCCGGATGGACCGGCCGGCCATGGGGGCCGCGTCGTGGAACTCGATGTCGCAGCGCTCGCCCTCTTGCGCCTCCTGACAGCCCTGCACCCGCATGCCGATCAGGCTTAGGTTCTGGACGGTGCAGCCGAGCAGGCGGTGGGCGGGAAAGTAGAGATCCACCTTGCCTTGATAAGGGATGCGGGGTTGTTTACGCTTGGATTGCCGAGTCACGACCAGAGTCCTCCGAATTTTGGGATGTCAAACCACCTCTGCTGGCCTGACAAAATACCTTTATTCGTGGGGTTGGTCAAAAACAATTTGGCCGATTTTTGATGGCGT
>JAJYJA010000158.1 GCA_021789795.1 Deltaproteobacteria bacterium
AAGAGGAGATCTCCATTGACCTGATGCGCTTCGACCACGCCTTGGCGCCCGCCGGGGTGATGGATTTTCTCTTTATCAACCTCATGCTCTGGGGCCAACAGGCGGGGTTCACCTGGTTCGACCTGGGCATGGCCCCCCTCTCCGGACTGGAGGGACGGGCCTTCGCGCCCCGCTGGCATTACGTCGCCGCCTTCATCGCCCGGCACGGGGAGCACTTCTATCACTTCCAGGGACTGCGCCAGTACAAGGAAAAATTCGCCCCGGTCTGGCAGCCCCGATACCTCGCCTCCCCCGGCGGCGTGGCCCTGCCCCAGGTCCTGGCCAACCTGACCGCGCTCATCTCCAGCGGCTGGCGGAAGACGCGGTCGAGGCCCGGAGAGTGACGATGCCCAGACCGCTGGCGGCCTTCGCCGGATCCCGGCTTACGGCCAGGGCCGTCTTCCTCCCCCACCAGACAAACTGGTGCCCGATCCGGGCTTGAGGGCCGCCGGAGTGGACATCCTCTCGGAAAAATTCCTAAAAGCCGTGGGGCACGGCCCGGGCGTCTATATCATGAAGGACGCCGCGGGCCAGGAACTCTACGTCGGCAAGGCCAGGGATCTCAAACGGCGGCTGGCCTCCTACCAGCGCCACCTGGGGCTGGGCTACGGCAAGACGGCGGCGATGCTCGCCAAGACCGCTACCATCGACACCATCCTCACCGCCACCGAGAAGGAGGCCCTGCTGCTTGAGGCCTCGCTGATCAAGCGCCACCGCCCCAAGTACAACGTCATCCTCCGCGACGACAAGAGCTACCCCTACCTGACGGTCACCGTGGGCGAGGAGTGGCCCCGGCTGATGGTGACCCGGCGGCGGGTCAAGGATCAGCCCCTCTTCGGGCCCTTCCCATCGGCCACGGCGCTACGCGAGACCCTGCGGCTCCTGAACCGGCTCTTCCCCCTCCGCCGTTGTCCGGGCGCCACCATCCGCCCCCGGATCAGACCCTGCCTAAACCACCAGATGCGACGCTGCCTGGCCCCCTGTCACGGCCTGATCGGCCAAGACGAGTACCAGCGACTGGTAAGCGAGCTGCTCTTGGCCTTGGGCGGCAGGAATCAGGAGTTGAAAAAACGGCTGGAGACCACCATGCGCGAGGCGGCGGCCAGGCTCGATTTCGAGCAGGCGGCCCTCTGCCGCGACCGGCTCAGGGCCCTGACCTCCACCCTGGAGCGACAGGTGGTGGCGGCGGATCACCATCTGGATCAGGACGTATTCGGCCTCGCCCGCCAGGAGGCGGTCGCCGGTCTGGCGGTGCTGGTGATCCGCGAGGGGGTGATCAGCGGCCAGCATCGCTACTTCCTGCCCAACCCCCTGGAGGACGACGCCCTGGTGCTGGGCGAGGCGATCAACCGCTTCTACGAGGCCGACCGCTTCGTGCCGGACGAGGTGATCGTGGGGACGCGGCCCGAGGATTACGAGACGATTGAGGACTGGCTTTCAGAGCTAAAGGGCCGGCGGGTGGCGCTGCGGGCGCCCCAACGGGGCGATCGCAGCCAATTGCTCGACATGGCAACGAAAAACGCCGCTCAGGCCATCAGCGACCATTTGACCCGCGACGAGACTTGGGATAAGTTGGCCGCAAGCCTGGTCTCCACCCTGCATCTGCGACGGCGGCCAGAACGCATCGCCTGCCTCGACATCTCGCACCTCGCCGGCGAGCAGACGGTGGGATCGGCGGTGGCCTTTTATCAGGGGGGCAAGGAGGCGGAAGGCTACCGCCACTACCGGATCAAGACCGTGGCCGGGCCGGACGACTACGCGGCCTTAGCCGAGCTGACCCGCCGCCACCTGACCCAGGCCGAGGAGGGCGGCTTCCGGCCCGACCTCCTGCTGGTGGACGGCGGCAAGGGCCAACTGCGGGCCGTGCGGCAGGCGGTGGACGAGCTGGGGCTCGCCGGGCGGCTCGACCTGGCGGGCCTCGCCAAGGAACGGGCCGAGGAGGGAGAGAGAATCTTTCTGCCGGGCCGCAAAAATGCCCTCTCCCTGGCCCGCCACTCCCCGGTGCTCCTCCTCCTGATGCAGATCCGGGACGAGGCCCACCGCTTCGGGATTACCCGGCACCGCCGGTGGCGGGACAAGGAGGCCATCCGCTCGGGTCTGGACGACATCCCCGGCCTCGGCCCGGCCCGGCGGCGGGCGCTGCTCACCGCCTTCGGCAGTCTGGCCCAGGCGGCTCAGGCCACGGTGGCGGAACTCGCCGCCGTCAAGGGCATCAGCCCGGCCCTGGCGGAAAAAATTCACGCCGCCCTGACGCAGGGCGGAGAGCCAACACGGATCAACCAAACCACGGGGGAGGACACAAAATGAGTGACACAGAGGGGCACGGAGCCATCCTGCAACGGGACAAGAAGACCTACGCCATCGTTCCCCGGACGCCGGTGGGCCTGGTGAACGCCGACATCCTGGAGGCCATCGCCAGGGTGGTACGCAAGTATCAGATACCCATCGTCAAAATCACCTCTGGCCAACGTCTGGCCCTGGTGGGTCTCTCCCAAGAACAGCTCGAACCCGTCTGGGAGGAGCTGGGAACCGGGGTCGGCCAGGCCACCGCCCTCTGCCTGCACTACGTCCAGGCCTGTCCGGGCAACAGCGTCTGCAAGTTCGGGGTCAACGACTCGCTGGGCCTGGGGATGGAACTGGAGCGCGACCTGACCGGCATGGACTTCCCGGCCAAGCTCAAGGTGGGGGTCTCGGGCTGCCCGATGTGCTGCGGCGAGAGCTACCTGCGGGATTTGGGTTTCTTCGCCAAGAACAAGGGCTGGACGGTGGTGGTGGGCGGCAATGCCGGCGGCAGGCCGCGCATCGGCGACCTGTTGGCCGCCGACCTGACTCGGGAGGAGGCGGTGGCCCTGGGGCTCAAATTCCTGCGCCACTACCAGGAGAAAGGCAACCCCCGGGAGCGCACCGCCCGCTTCCTGCAACGGGTGGGGATCGAGGCGGTGAAGGCCGCGGTGCTGTAAGGCTAAAAGACTTCCGGCGCGAGGCCCCAGGTCACTCGCGGGTCAGAAACGTCTCCAGCACCTGGCAGGCCAGGCGCACCTGCTCCAGCTCGATATACTCGTCGGCCTGGTGGGCCTGGTCGATGCGGCCCGGCCCCCAGATGACGCAGGGGCCGCCGTCCTGCAACTCCGAACAGTCGGTGGCGTAGCCGGCGGTGACCGCCTCCGGCTCCAAGTCCAATTCCGCAAGCGCATCCTGAAGGCGGCGGAGCAGGGGGTTGTCCATCTCGGTCTGCATCCCCCGGGCCGCGAACAGGCCCTCCACCTCGCCCCGCTGGCCCAACAGCCGAGTCAAGGCGGTGGCGACCGCCTCCGGCTGCTGGCCGGGCAGCAGCCGGACATCCACCGCGATCTGGCAGCGGTCGGGAATGACGTTGATCGAGGCCCCGCCCGCGATCTGGGTGACGGCCAGGGTCGCCTTGCCCAGTTCCGGGTGCCTCTCCCGACCCAGCCGGAAGGCGAACACCTGCAGGTCGCCGATCACCTCCACCATGCCCAGGATGGCGTTTCGTCCCAGCTCCGGGGCCGAGGAGTGGACGGCCCGGCCGCGGGTGGTGATCCGGCAACGATAGACCCCCTTGTGGGCCTTGACGATCCTAAGCCCCGTGGGTTCAAGACAAAGGCAGAGATCAAAGCCGCCCAACTCCTCGCGCAGGGCGCGGGCCCCGGCCAGGCTGCACTCCTCGTCGATGCTGCCCGCGAAGGTCACGTCATAGGCGAGCGGCCGGCCCTGGCGGAAGAGTTGCAGGAGGACGCTCAAGGCGGTGGCGAGCGGGCCTTTGTCGTCACAGGCCCCCCGGCCCCAGAGCCGGCCCTCCTCGATCCGGGCCGCGAAGGGGCGCTCCATGCCGGCGGCGCTCACCGTGTCCAGGTGTCCGACCACCAGCAGCCGGGGCCGACCGGGCCGGGGGAAGCGGGCTGAAAAATTGGGCCGGCCTGGCGACACCTCCCGCACCTGACAGGCAACCCCCTGCGCCCCGCAGAGCTGGGCCAGGAATTGGGCCAAGCCCAGTTCCGGGGCGATGGGATTGGTGTCCGTGGCCCCGGAAGATTCACTGGGGATGCGGACCAGGGACTGGATCAGGCCGATGGCCTGGTGGCTGTCGATCATGCTGCTCTCCATTGTAACTATCCCTTAATTTAGCCCTAGTTAACCCCTGAGGTGGTCCGGATTGATTGGACAGCGTCAGACCGTTTTTAAGTGGAATGTTGCTCCGGGTCATGCTACCTTTTCTTGTTGTAATGTGCTCCAGTAAACTTCTTTTGGCGACTTTTTGTTGAGCCCCTGGTGGCGGCGCTGTTTGTTGTAAACTCAACTTTCGGAGTTGCTGGTTGGCGACCAGATAAGCGCCGCAACTTATTGAAAAAACGTGATATTTAACGTGAAATGCCCTTCGCTTTTTGATATATTGGCTTTGCGAAAAGATCAACAATATCAACAATGAAGAGCACAAATGGACATTGCCATCCAATTTGAGATAGAGCAAGAAACAAGACGCCTGCAAAGTGCAGTACGATCGTTCTTTGACAACTTCTCGGTAGGCACCTTTTTGAACCGCTCCGGCATCAGGAAGCTCAAAGGGGCCTCCCCCTTGACCGTATTCGAGGCTATATTCATGCTGGCTTTCCGCGGTCAAAATTTCTACCGGGGCATTGTCCTCAATGAGCAACTGCCTTTCCAGAAAGACGCGGCATATGAACTGCTGGAAAATCCCCGCTACAATTGGCGGCAGTTTCTCCTCAGGCTGGCCATGAGAGTCATTTCGGTGATTGAGCTGTTGACCAGCGAGGAGAGGGAGAAGGTGCTGATTGCCGATGACAGCAACTATGATCGGGATCGCTCCAAGAAAGTCGAATTGCTGGCTCGAATTTTTGACCACAACAGTGGCAAGTATCTCAAGGGGTTCAAGGTATTGACCCTCGGCTGGTGCGACGGCGTAACCTTCTTGCCTCTGGATTTTATTCTGAAATCCTCGGCCAACGTTGCCAATAGAATTCAGGGCATCATCAAGAAGAATTTGGACAAGCGGACTTGCGGTTATAAGCGTCGGCAAGAGGCAATGACCAAATCCACCGAGGCGCTTGAGGTGATGGTGAAACGGGCTATGGCCTTGGGAGTCAGGGCCGACTACCTTCTTATGGACAGTTGGTTCTGCTTCGCCAGCCTGATGGCGAAGCTTGCTGCTCATTTGCCAGTCATCTGCATGACCAAGGACATAGCGAGCAATTTTTATCGGTATCAGGATGTCCCGCTGCGGCTGGGCACGCTTTACCAGGGGTGCATCCGAAGTTTATGGCCAAAATCTATGCGCTTGATTATTAAAAATATTTATTTGTGATTTTGCAAACTTGATTGCAAAATTAGATTAAATAAATTTATAAAATATGGTATAATATCTCCAACACAGGAGATATTGCCATGAAACGAGCACTGAAAGTAAATATAAGTCCGAAAATGAAATCAAAAGATCAATTCACTAAGCATCTTAATAATGTTTTTGACGTCATCTATGATGCGATAGATGTGCCAAATCTATCTCTGTTTGCAATTGTTGACAAAATAAAAGAATTTGAATTTG
>JAJYJA010000159.1 GCA_021789795.1 Deltaproteobacteria bacterium
AAAGTATAGCTCGCCGGCTGGTTTCGCGCATCTGGGGCGCGGCTGAATAGTTACGGCCCACAGCCGGTGCCAATTCTGCGGCACTAAGCTGGATAGTTACCCCTTCCGGATAAAAAACCTCAAGCACCGGCCCGGTAATGCCGATAGGCAGGGCAGACGAAGTTTGTAAATCCATCTCGTCCCCCCGCCGGGAGCATCCTTAAACCCGACGGCCATCTTCCCGCCCGGCGACCAAGTAAGGAGGTGAGGCGCGGTTGGCGCTGGCGGCGCAAATTAGCAAGGCAGTCCTTAACCACCCACAATCCGGGGAAGGGAATCCCCAACCACCAACATTCACGGAGGAACCACCATGACCTTACGCATCAACACCAACGTGACGGCGTTGACCGCCCACAACAACATGATCAAGAACGACGCCAGCCTGTCCTCGGTGCTGGAGCAGTTGTCGTCGGGACTTAGGATCAACAAGGCGGCCGACGACGCCGCCGGCATGGCCATCGCCGACTCGCTGAAATCCCAGGCCCTGGGTCTGGGGCAGGCGGTCAAGAACGCCAACGACGGTATCTCGATGGTGCAGACCGCCGACGGCGCCCTGGCCGAGTCGATCAACATCGTCAACACCATCAAGACCAAGTCCATCCAGGCGGCCCAGGACGGCCAGACCACCGACTCCAGAAACGCCATCCAGGCCGACATCAACAAGCTGATGCAGGAGTTGGACAACATCGCCAAGACCACCTCCTTCAACGGCCAGAAGCTGCTCTCCGGCCAGTTCACCAACAAGTACTTCCAGGTCGGCGCCTACACCGGCGAGACGGTCGGCGTCTCCATCGGCTCCACCGAAAGCGCCAAGATCGGCCACGTCACCACCGCCGACTTGCAGGCCTCGGGGGTGGGAACGGTGCAGCTCTCGATCTACTCCAGCACCCAGAATCAGAATGTCGCCATCCAGTCCCAGCAACTGGCCTACGACAACAGCACCGCCCACGGCATGGGGGCCTTGGCCGACTCCATCAACAAGGTGTCCAACCTGACCGGGGTCACCGCCCAAGCTAACGTCGCGGTGAGCTCCAACTCGGCGGTGGCGGCCGGCTCCACCGGCAGCGACTTCGCCATCAACGGCATCACCATCGGCGCCCTCACGGTGCAGGCCAACGACGCCGACGGCTCCCTGGTCAACGCCATCAACCAGAAGACCAGCCAGACCGGGGTGACCGCCAGCGTTGACAACACCGGGGTCATGACCCTGACCTCCGACGGCCGGGCCATCCAGGTCACCGGCGACACCGGCACCACCCTGACCGGCAGCAACCTGAGCACCCTGGGTTCGATCAAGCTCTTCCAGTCCAGCGCCAACGAGATCAAGATCAGCGACGCGGCCGACAACGTCACCCTGAACCTGACCGGAGCGGTCAACCTGGGTAACAACGTGACCACCACCGTGGATTCGACCCTGACCAAAAACTCGGTGCTGGGCTCCAACTCGATCGTCATCGCCGGCTCCACCCTGGGCTTCACCGCCGCCGACGCCCAGATTCAGGACTCATCCATCACCACCACCCAGGACAGCCTGCTCAAGGCCGGCTCGGTACTGGGTTCGAACACCGTCGTCAAGATGGACACCATCCTGGGCGGGGCGGCCAACAACGCGGCGGACATCACCACCTCGGCGGACAGCCTGCTCAAGACCGGCTCGATCATCACCTCCAGCACCACCCTGACCGCCGGCACCACGGTCACCACCAACATCAACACCACCACCGGGGTCATCACCGCCGGCACGGTGCTGGGCAGCAACGTGACCACCTCCGGCAGCAACACCCTGCTGGCCGACATGCTGGTCAAGACCAACGCCACCATCCAAAGCGGCAGCACTTTCGCCGCCGGCTCCTACGTGGGCGGGAATCTGACCCTCTCCAACAACCTGACCACGGTGACGGACATGACCTTGAAGTCCGGCTCCACCATCGCCGTCTCGGGCTCCGGCACCTCGATCCTGGGCGGCTCCCAGATCGGCGGCAACTTCACCACCAGTCTCGCCACGGTCACCCTGACCCAGGACATGACCTTAAAGGCCGGCTCCAAGCTGATGAGCACCGGCTCCCTATACACCGGCTCCACCATCGGCGGCAACACCACCACCAGCAGCACGGTGACCATGGCCTCGGACATGACCATCGCCGCCGGCTCCCAGTTGGCCTCCGGCTCCACCCTCAAGTCCGGCACCGTGCTCACCAACGACATCCACATCGCCGGCGGCAACATCGTCACGGCCGGCACCACCCTGACCGGCGACACCGTGACCTCGGGCACCAACTACCTGAGCACCTCCATGACCTTAAAGGCCAACTCCAAGATGGCCTCGGGCAGCGTGTTCGGGGCCAGCGCCAGCAGCAGCAGCGGCGCCAGCGCCACCACCGCCCTGTCGGATGTCCAGAAGTACCGGCTCTCCGACATCGACGTCACCACCCAGGCCGGGGCCCAGATCGGCATCTCGCTCGCCGACGCCGCCTTAAAGGGCCTGGATAAGGTACGCTCCGACCTCGGTTCGGTGCAGAACCAGTTGACCTCGACCATCTCCAACATCTCGGTCACCCAGGTCAACGTCACCTCGGCGGAATCAAACATCCGGGACACGGACTTTGCCGAGGCCTCCTCCAACTTCTCCCGGATGCAGATCCTGGTGCAGGCCGGCTCCTTTGCCATGGCGCAGAGTAACGCCTCCGGCAAGTCGGTGTTGAGCCTGCTGCAAGGCTAAGCCCCGACGGAAGGCTAATTTAAATTTTTCCAAACCTCAAAAAAAGGGGGGCGACGGTCTTCGGGCCATCGCCCCCCTTTTTTTTTCGCCCCACCCACCGCCCCCCAAAATAGCTTGCCCTGGCTCGGGACGAAAGGTATCCTAAAAGCCGCCGTGCACGACTCCCTCTCCCAACTGCAACTGCTGCTCGCCCGCCGCGGCCTCGACCTCTTCCTGGTCGGCCAGCCCGAGAACCGCCGTTACTTAAGCGGCTTCACGGCCCTGGATCACGGGATCAGCGAGTCCTCGGGGGCGCTGCTCATCCCCCGTCAGGGCCGGCCCCTGCTGCTCACCGACTTCCGCTACCAGCTCCAGGCGGAACGGGAGGCGGCGGGCTGCGACCTCCTCCTCTACCGCCGCGGCCTGCCCGCCCTGCTCAAGACCCTGCTGCCCAAATTTTCGGCCCGTAGCCTGGCCTTCGAGCCCCGCTACTGCCTATATTCCCAGCACCTGGCATTGCAGCGGCTCTGCCAGTCCCTGGGCGTCCGGCTGGTCGCCTTGGACGGTGAAATCGAGCGCCGGCGCCAGGTCAAACAAGCCCAAGAGCTAGCCGCCATCCGCCGCTCGGTGGCCTTAAACGAGGCGGTCTTCCAGGCGGTCTATCCCAGCCTCCGGCCCGGCCAGAGCGAGATCGAAATCGCCCTGGCCCTGGAGAACGCCATGCGGATTAAGGGCGCCGAACGGCCCAGCTTCGACACCATCGTCGCCGGAGGCCCCAACGCCGCCCTGCCCCACGCCATCCCCAGCCATCGGCCCCTGGCCACCGGCGAGCCGGTAATCATCGACATGGGCCTGGTGCTGGACGGCTACTGCTCGGACATGACCCGCACCATCGTCCTGGGCACGCCCGACGAACGCACCGTCTCCCTGTTCAGGCTGGTGCGGCGGGCGCAACTGGCGGGACTGGCGGCGCTTAGGGCCGGGGTCTCGGGACGGGAGGTGGATTTGGCGGCCAGGCGGGTGATAAACGAGGCGGGCCACGGCCCGGACTTCGGCCACGGCCTGGGGCACGGGGTGGGACTGGCGGTGCACGAGGCCCCCTCGCTCAGCCCCAGAAACCGCAAGCTGCTCAAGGCGGGGATGGTGGTGACGGTGGAGCCCGGCGTCTATCTCAAGGGCTGGGGCGGCATCCGGCTGGAGAACATGGCGGTGGTCACCGAGACCGGCCACGAGCCGCTAAACCACGACTCGACCTTCCTCGATCTGTAAGCGGCCAAGGTAACCTGCGGCGGCCACCGAAATTGCCGCGGTTAGCGCAACGCTGCTCCCGGCGGTCTGATTGCCCCAATTGTTAACCATGATGGCGTCGCAAAAAGTAACCATCCAGCTTAGTGCCGCAGAATTGGCATCTGCTGGGGACCGTAACTATCCAGCCGATGCCCCAGATGCACGAGACCATCAGCGCCATTACGGGGCGAATATTTCAGCAATGACTGACAATACCTCTGCCTTTGTTTTGGGGTCAATTTCCCCGAGTTTATGGGCCAATCGAGATTTGTCAACGGTTCTGATTTGATCAAGAACCACCTGACCCTCCTTGCCATTGAAAAAACAGTTTACCCGCGTAGGGTACTCTCTGCCTTTGGTTGTCAGGGGCGCAACGATAACCGTAGCAACATAACGGTTCATTTCGTCTGGTGAAATTACGAGACATGGCCGAGTCTTACAAATTTCACGCCCAACCGTGGGATCAAGACTGACCAAGTAAACCTCAAAGCGTTTGACTACCATTGCCATTCTTCCTCATCCCATGAGGATTGACAAACAAGTCCACCATCGAGGAGAGTGTCATCTCCCGCCGCGGCCATACCCTTGAACTTTTCTCCCCAGCCTTGGCGAGGAAATGATGCGGAGCGAATAATTAACTTTTCGCCCTCAACTTCAAGCTCAACATCTGGCCCCAAGTGGCACTGTTCAATGATAATCTTCGGGATTCTGATCCCCTGTGAATTTCCAATACGAACGATACTTGTACGCATACATCCCTCCTCTTATGCCAGAATTGGTCCCAAGTAGATACATTGTAATCACACAAGGGGAGTATTTCAAGCAAATTTCGGAGTAACTATCCAGCTTAGTGCCACAGAATTGGCATCTGCTGGGGGCCGTAACTATTCAGCCGCGCCCCAGATGCGCGAAACCAGCCGGCGAGCTATACTTTGATGATCTCGCAAAAAGGTAGCCGATGGCTAAGCAAAAGGGCCGATATACAAGGCGCGGGGTGTGTTTGGCGAGTGAGGCCATACAGATGGTATGCCGAACGAGCCAAACCGCCACGCGCCGCAGTAGATCGGTCTTTTTGCGACGCCATCATACTTTCGGTATGTGAGCCGGCTGGTGACCAAGCAGATGGGGTGCGGCGGGATAGTTACATTTCGGAATTGGCAAGGCTGGCGGGGAGATGGTTGTCTTTCCTTCTCGCTAACAGCACTCAATCACCGCGTCCTTGCCCTTGAGCCAACGCTGAATCACGTAGGAGGCGCAACCCACCCCCGGATTCACGGAGATGGCCTGGGCCGGGCAGTTCAAGGCGCAGGCCCCGCACTCCATGCAGCCGTCCAGATCAACGATCACCGCCCGCCGGTTAGGGCCGCGGGCAAAGACCCGCTGGGGGCAGACCTGAAGACACTGGCCGCAGCCCACGCAGGCCTCCTCGTTAAACCGCAGGGTGGCGACCCCGGGCAGGTATCGGAAATCCTTCATTTTATCCTCCAAAACGCCTGGCCCACCCAAAGACCTACGGCCAGCAGCAGGGCCAAGACCTGCGCCGGGATG
>JAJYJA010000160.1 GCA_021789795.1 Deltaproteobacteria bacterium
GCTTGTTCGGCATACCGGAGGTATGGCCTCACTCGCCAACCCTACCCCGCGCCTTGCATCTCGGCCCTTTTGCTTAGCCATCGGCTCCCCTTTGATTTGACGAGATCATCAACCATGATGGGCGTCGCAAAAAAACCGATCTACTGCGGGGCGGCTTTAAGCCCTCGTTCCGTTGGCAGGCTTACCCTCCCCGAGGGGATTTAATCGGCGACGATGCCGTTTAAGAAGATGTCGCTGATCGCCTCCGCCGACTCCTCGACCGTGTACTTGTGGGAGGGGTTTAAGATCCACAGTCGCGACATCTCGTCCAAGGCCCCGAAAAAGGCCCGTTTGATGATCCCCGGTTTCAAGTCGCGGCGAAAGATGTTGTTCTCCTGGCCGGTACGGATGATCTCGGAGATGATGTTGACGTAGTCGGCGAACTTGGTGCGCCGGTACTCCTTGATGGACTCGCCGCTCTGCCTCAGCTCCATCTGCAAGACCTCGGCCAGCTCTTTCTTCTCGATCACCAGCCGCAGGTGGTGGAGGGCGAAGATGTAGAGCATCTCCCGCTGGTCGCTCTTCTGGCTGATGGCGGCCCGGATCTCGGTGATCAGCTTGCCGATCTCCTCCTCGAACAGGGTGAGGAGGATGTCGTATTTGTTGTTGAAATACAAATAGATGGTGCCGTCGGCGACATCGGCCTCCTTGGCGATATCGGAGATGCGGGCGTTAAAGAAGCCCTTTTGCCCGAAGACCTTGATCGCGGCGTTGAGGATTTTCTGATGCTTGTCGCTTTTTTTCATAGCGGAGGCCAGAAGACGGAAGACGGGAAAGAGCTCATAAGGGCCAAGACTCCGGCAGCATAAATGAATAGGTATTCATTTGATATAAATTCCTTGCCGGGCGGTGTCAAGGACAAAACGCCGCAGCGGACGGAAAGGGGCAGTCTCTTTCCGGCAACCAGAGCAATAGGGGAGGGAGGATGAAGGTACTGGTGGTTGGTTCCGGCGGGCGGGAGCACGCCCTGGTGTGGAAGCTGCGCAAGAGCCCCAAGGTCAGCGAGATCTACTGCGCCCCTGGCAACGCCGGGATCGGCGGCCTAGCGAATTGTGTGCCTATCGCCGCCAATCAGGTGGAACGGCTGGCCGATTTTGCCCGCGAGCGGGAGATCGATCTTACCGTGGTCGGGCCGGAGGAGGCCCTGACCCTGGGCCTTGTCGATCACTTCGCCGCCCGGGGCCTTCGGGCCTTCGGACCCAGCCAGGCCGCCGCCGCCCTGGAGGGCAGCAAGGCCTTCATGAAGGATCTGCTACAAAAATACCAGATCCCCTCTGGATTTTTCCGGGTATTCAGCGACCGGGCGGCGGCGGTGGATTATATCCATGAACAGGGGGCGCCCCTGGTGGTCAAGGCCGACGGTCTGGCGGCCGGCAAGGGGGTAGTGGTGGCGCGGACGGTGGCGGAGGCGATAGCCGCAGTTGACCTGATCCTTACCGACCGGGCCTTTGGCGCGGCGGGCGACCGGGTGGTGGTGGAGGAGTTTCTGCCGGGCGAGGAGGCCTCGTTTCTGGCCTTCACCGACGGGGAGACGGTGTTGCCCCTGCCTACCTCCCAGGATCACAAGGCGGCCTTCGACCGCGACCAGGGCCCCAACACCGGCGGCATGGGCGCCTACTCGCCGGCCCCGGTGGTCAGCGACAAACTGCACCGGCAGGTGATGGAGACGATCATGCGGCCCACGGTGCGGGCCATGCGGGCCGAGGGCCGGCCCTATCAGGGGGTGCTGTACGCCGGGTTGATGATCCATCAGGGCCAGGCCAAGGTGCTGGAATTCAACTGCCGTTTCGGCGACCCCGAGGCCCAGCCGCTCTTGATGCGGGTGCAAACCGACCTGGTGGAGATCATGGAGGCGATCATCGACCGCCGCCTGGACCAGGTGCGGCTTGAAATCGACCCCCGGCCCGCGGTCTGCGTGGTCATGGCCGCGGGCGGCTATCCGGGGAGTTACGAAAAAGGAAAGGAAATCATCGGCTTGGACATCCCACTCCCGCCGGGGGTAATGGTGTTTCACGCCGGCACCGCCCGCCGGGAGGACGGCCAGGTAGTCACCGCCGGGGGCCGGGTGCTGGGGGTGACGGCCCAGGCCCCCGAGCTGGCCGGGGCCATCGAGCTGGCCTACCAGGCGGCGGCCAAGATCACCTGGGAGGGCGCCCACTACCGCCGGGACATAGGCCAGAAGGCCTTGGCGCGGCTCGCGGACGGGCAGCGCCGGGTGGGCATCGTCCTGGGCAGCGACTCGGATCTGCCGGTGTTCGCCGGCTGCCGGGAGTTCTTGCGGGAGATGGGCATCGGCCATGAACTGATCGTGGCCTCGGCCCACCGCACCCCGGAACGGGCCACGGGTTATGCCACGAGCGCCAGGGAGCGGGGGCTTAAGGTCATCATCGCCGGGGCGGGGATGGCGGCCCATCTGGCCGGGGTGCTGGCGGCCCACACCACCCTGCCGGTGATCGGGGTGCCCATCGACGCCTCGCCGCTCAACGGCTTGGACTCCCTGCTCGCCACCGTCCAGATGCCGCCGGGGGTGCCGGTGGCCGCCATGGGAATCGGCAAGCCAGGGGCCCGCAACGCCGCCATCCTGGCGGCCCAGATCCTGGCCACCTCCGACCCGGAGCTGGCCGCCAAGTTGACCGCCTTTAAGGCCCGTCTGGCGGCCCAGGTGGAGGAGAAGTCGCGGGCCATCGAAGATCGAGATGACTGACGGCCCCGCCGGGCCGCCCAGCGCCGAGGAACGGCGGGCGGCCCTGGTCATCCGCCAGGGCGGGGTGGTGGCCTTCCCCACCGAGACCTACTACGGCCTGGCGGTCGATCCCTTCAACGACCAGGCCTTGGCCCGCCTCTTCCGCTTAAAGCAGCGCCCTCTGACCAAGCCGGTGCTGGTGCTGATCGAGGCCGTAAGCGGCCTGGAGCGCCTGGCGAGCGGCATCCCCCCCCAGTTCAAGCCCCTGATGGCCCGCTTCTGGCCCGGCCCCCTGACCCTGATCTTCCCGGCCCGTCCCGGCCTTTCGCCCCTGCTGACCGCCGGCACCGGCACGGTAGGGGTGCGTCTGTCCTCCCATCCCCAGGCCCGGCGGCTCGCCGCCCTGGCCGGGGGGGCGATCACCGCCACCAGCGCCAACCTCTCCGGGCAGCCGCCCGCCGCGGGCGAGGCGGAGGTGCTCCGACAGTTCGGGGCCGAATTGGACTACCTGCTCGCGGGCGGCGACACCGCCGGCGGCCAACCCTCGACGGTGCTGGCCGCCGCGGGCGAGGCCGGGCTGACCCTGGTGCGGCCCGGCGCCCTCGCCTTCCCCGCCCTTGCCCCTACTCCCTAAAAACTGTCAGTTCTACTTCTCCAGGTCATGGCGCAGGCCGTCCACCTTCTCCTTGAAGCCCTGGATGTACTGGTCGAGCACGTCCTCCGACTCGATGACGTAAGGGGTGACGGTAAGCAGCAGCTCGGTCTTGGAATTTTGCCTCGATTTTTGCTTAAACAGCCAGCCCAGGCCGGGGATGTCCTTTAATATCGGCACGCCGCTGTCTGTATCCGAGCCGTTTTTGGAGATCATGCCGCCGATTAAGATCGACTGACCGTCCTTGACCGCCAGCTTGGTCTTGACCTCCTTGGTGGAGATGGTGGGCGAATTGACCCCGCCGGTGATTGCCGAGTCCACCGAGCTGACCTGCTGGTCGATGTCGAGCAGGATGATGCCCTCGGAGTTGATCCGGGGGGTAACGTTCAAGATGACGCCGGTGTCCTTGTACTGCACGGTCTGATTGGCGGCGGTGGTCAGGGTGGAGGAGGTGATGGCGCTGTTGTTGATGTCGGTGATTTGGCTGGTCACCACCGGCACCTGCTTGCCGACGTTGACCGTGGCCGACTCGTTGTTTAACACCAGCACCTGGGGCGAGGAGATCACCTTGACGTCGGTGTCCGAGGCCAGGACGTTTAGGAAGTTGAAAATCTGGTTGGCGTCGATGCTGATCCCGCCCTGAAACCCCGAGTTGCCGCCGCCGCTGATGGGCAGCCCGTAGGTGAAGGCGGCGCCGTTGGCCCGAAGCTGGCCCTTCTTCAAGGCCCACTCCACCCCGTACTCCAGGTCCTTGTTCAAGGTGACCTCGGCCACGATCACCTCGATCAGCACCTGGGTCGGCATATTATCCAGCCGTTCCAGGAGCTTGAGTATCCGCTGGTAGTCGGCGAAGCGGGCCCGGATCAGGACGATGTTGCGGGTGTCGTCGGCGATCAGGCTGGGCTCGCCGGCAAACTGCATCGAAGTCTGGGAGCCCACCACCACCGGGGACTTGGCCGCCCCCGGCGTCCCGAAGCCTGGGGTCTGGCCCGGCTGGCCCGGCTGGCCCGGCTGGTTCGTCGTCGGCAGGGTGCCGGGGGGCCGCACCGCCCCGGGGGTGGTGGAGATACCCCGCTTCTTGCCGAAGCCGGTCTTCTTGCCCCCGGCGCCGCCAGCGCCCTTGTCGCCGATCAGGGAGCCCACCAGGTCAACCAGCTCCGAGGCCACCGAGTTGCGGACGTTGTAGATGTAGATGCTGTCTCGCCCGCCCGAGGGCGCCTTGTCCAACTCCTCCACCCATTTTACCGCCGTCTGCACCAGGTTATCGTCGTAGCCGATCAGCATGATGGAATTCACCCGCTCGAGCGGCAGCATCTGCACCCCCTCGTAGTCCTTCTTGTTGACCTTCAGGGCGATGAGCACCTCTTTCAGTTCGTCCGCCAGATCGAACAGGGGTGCCTTCTCCACCCGCACCACCTTGATCCGCATACTAGACAGGGCGGAGACATCCAGGCGGGAGAGGATGGTCAGGGCGTCGATGATCTGGCCCTCGAAGTCGGAGATCACCAGGGTGTTTAGATCCGCCAGGTTGTAGATCACCGCCTGCTGGGAGAGGTAGGGCTCGATGAGCTTCTGGGCCTCGGCGGAGGCGATGTGCAGCACCGGCACCACCTGGGTGACTACCTTGGAGGAGGGTTTGAGCTTGCCGATCTGATCCTTGTCGTACACCGCCAGCGACGAGGGTTTGGCCGCCACGAAGATGTAGTAGTGGTCGCCCTCGTTTCTGATGTCCAACCCATTTATATTCAATATCTTCTTGAAGATCGTGAATAGCTCGCCCTTGGGGATCTTGTGGCCGGAGCGGATGTTGACCACCCCCTTGACCTGGGGGTCGATGATGTAGCTTAGGTTCAAGGCCTCGCCGATCACCTGGATTACCTCGTAGATGTCGGCATTGTCGAAGTTGAGCATAACCCCCTCGCCCTCGATCCCCTTGCCCTGGGGCACGGACTTCTCCCCCTTTAAGTCGCGCAGGTAGCTGTTGCTCATGTCGGCCTTGGGAGACAGGTCCTCGGTGCGCGGGGCCTTGTTCTGGGCCGCCTCCCGGGCGGCCCGTTTCTTGTCGTCCTCCAGCTGCTGGCTGGCATGCTCCTTCTTGTTTTGCGTCACATGGCTGCTGATCTCGTTGAGATCGACCCAGGTCTTGTGCTGGGGGGGCTCCTT
>JAJYJA010000161.1 GCA_021789795.1 Deltaproteobacteria bacterium
CGACGTTCTACAGGCGGGGAGTGACGGTGTGAGGAACGAGAAGGGGCAGGTGGGCAAGCCCCCTAGGTTAGCGATGCTGCGGAATGGCGTGACCGAATTGGTGGAAGCTAAAAAATACGAAAGCCATCCGTTAAGTATTTCCGAGAAGATAACCAAGACCGTTGCCATCCTGGAGTCGGAAGGCAGGGAGAGGGAGGTGTTGTCGGACTTGATCGATCTTCTCTACGAAAAGATCAGAGCGGGAAAAGACAAACTTTCTTTGCAGGGCAAAATCGATGAAATGGAGTCTAGGATTGCCGATCTTGAGCGGCAACTTATCGAACAAAACCGGGAACGGAAGTCTGCGTAAGACTCCCGCGATCACAGTGGCGGCGAAGTGAAGACGGGAAGATCGTGTGGCCTTTCAAGAAGGGTTGAGGTAATATGCTCAGAAGATGAACGAAGTCGTGATGGAGCAAAAATGGAACAAATACCATCTCTGTCACCACACAAATAACATAAAAACAATATATTGTAGCCCAGGCGCCACAGGATTCCTAATCCTGGTTTGCGCAGGTTCGATTCCTGCCGGGGGCACCAATAAAATCAAGGGGTTAGCCAGAATGTCAAGCTGGTAGCCCCTTTTTTTTCAGCTTGCCGAGCCAGGCGCAGCTTGCACCGCGCCGATCTTGCTGACTCCGGCTATCCCCGGCCAATCCCTGAGCGCCAGGTAACTATCCAGCCGGTGCCAAGGCTGCGGCACTAAGCTGGATAGTTACAACGCCAGTTCCTTATCAGCTCCAGCAGTAACCGCACCCCGATCCCGGACGGGCCCTTGGGCACATATGCCTTCTCGGTGAAATTCCAGGCAGTGCCAGCGATATCCAGATGCGCCCAGGGAATCTCGCCCACGAACTCCTGCAAAAAGACCCCGGCGGTGATGGTGCCCGCCCCCTGGTCTCCGACATTTTTCAGATCCGCCACCTTGGATTCGATCTGCTTGCGGTAGTCCTTGCCGAGCGGCAGACGCCAGACCGGCTCGCCGCTCTCCTGTCCAGCCCGGATGATTTGGGCAGCGAGCTTGTCGTCGTTGCTCATCAGTCCGGTGAGGTGATGGCCCAGCCCGACGATCACCGCCCCGGTCAGGGTGGCCAGGTCGATCACCGCCGCAGGCTTGAACTTCTTAATCCCGTAAGCCAAGGCGTCGGCCAGAATCAACCGCCCCTCGGCGTCGGTGCTGATGATCTCCACGGTCTTGCCGTTGTGCTGGGTGATGATATCGCCTGGTTTCAGGGCCCCGGGGCCGGGCATGTTGTCGGTGGCCGGGACGATGGCCACGACATCCAGGCCCCGGGGCCGCTCCTGGGCCATCGCCTCCAGACAGGCAAGCACCGCCGCACCGCCGCACATGTCGTATTTCATCTCGTGCATATTGGCGCTGGGCTTAATCGAGATGCCGCCCGAATCGAAGGTCAACCCCTTGCCCACCAGCATCAGGGTGGGCACCCCCCTTTTGCCGGTGCGGTACTCGACGATCACCATCTGGGGCGGCTCGCTGGTTCCCTGATTGACCCCCAGGAGGCCGCCCATCTTCAGTTTGGCCAGTTCCGTCTTGCCCAACACCGTGCACTTAAGACCGTGGCGCCGGGCCAGTTCCTGACCATAGGCGGCAAAATCGGTGGGTGTCCAATGATTGGCGGGCTCGTTGGCCATGTCTCGGGCCCGGCAGGCGGCCAAGGCCCCGTTCAGGCCCAGGGCCGCGCCCTTACGCGCCGTCTTGAGCTCCTCGGCGATCAGTACCAGTTCCTCGATGGCCAGGGGGCGCTCCTCATCCTCGGTCACCGTCTTGTAGCGGTCGAAACGGTAGCTGCCCAGAATCAGACCCTCGGTCAAGGCCTGGGCCGTGGCCGAGGCTGGCAAGACAAGTCCGGCGGGCAGAACCATCACCACCCGGCGCACCCGCTTCTTCTGACAGACCCCGGCCACCACGCCGCCGCACTTGCGCCACGATTCCTGGCTGGGGGCCTCCTTGCCTAGTCCCACCGCCAGCAGACGGCTCGCCTCCCCCTGCCCGGCAGGGGGATAAACGACCAGGGTCTGCCCCTCCTTGCCGGTAAAATCCCCTCCCGCCTGGGCCTGAGCCAGGACGTCGGCCAAGTGAGGATGAAGACAGGAAAGCGGCTCGCCCTCCGCCGCCTGTCTAAGAAAAAAGACCAAGAGATCGGCCTTCACCCCCGCCACTGACTGCTTGACCGTAACCTTCATGTGCTCTCCTTTGCAAAAATGGCAACAAGCAAAAAAAATCGCCTCGACCAGACAGTCGGGAGGGACAAGATAACCTAAGTCCTCCCGGCCAGGCAAGATGGCGTCGACAAAAGACCGCTCTCCTGCTTTGCTGGGCGGCTTGGCTCTTCAGGCCCTACCGGGATGCAGGCTCACTCGCCAAACACACCCCCGCGCCTGGCCTATCGGCCATTTTGTTTAGCCACCGGCTACCTTTTGGCGAGGGCATCCAGGCAAGACCAAGCTGTTAAGCGGACACAAAAAAAGGCCGGCAGCAGGCCAACTAAGGCGCATGGCGCGCCGATGACCTGCCGCCGGCCTTACCTAAGGCCGGAATAATTCCAGCTATGCCTTACTTCTTATGGCACTCGCTGCAACCGGTCGGGCCGGAGGGCTGACCCTTGGCCTTGGTGGCCTTGTGGCAATCGATGCACATCTTCATGGCGTCCTTCTTCTTCATCTTGCCCGAGGCAATATCCTTCTCAATGGAACCGGCCTCCTTGGCGAACATCTTGTGGCACAGGTTGCAGTCCTTCAGCTTCTCCTGGTGCAGCTTGTGGGGGAAGGTCACGTTGCCGGGCGCACCGCCCTTGAGCACGATGCTTTCGGCCCCGGCGGCGAAGGCTACGCCGGCGAAGGCCAAGGAAAGAACTGAACATCCAACGACAATTGCTTTTTTCACCATGGTCTTTCTCCTCTCTTTAAGAAGGGTTTGTTTGCCGCCGGTACCAGCCGGCGGCTCCTTGACCAGTCGGGAGGCAACTAGCGCCAACCCCGGCTGATGAAATTCAATCCTTTTTTAAATGTTCTCCAGCATTATTGCAAGGTCAGATTAAACGGATTTGGTAAAATTTTCAGGATCGGTCTTTTCCAGACTGGACCGCGGCGAAGACGACCGGCAAGCCAACGGCCAGGCTCATTATTGCCGCCCACATTTCGTACAACTACCTATTGATAAGCCATTTGCGATACGTTATATTTTTTCCCCGGTTGCCTAACTTTCGCCTACTTCGGAGTCATTGTTTACGCGGCCTTCCCTGAATTTTAAGGATGTGCCGCGTTGCCATATTTCCCCCCTTCCTTAAAAAAGGAGCAGATGATGAGCGCTAAAATTTTAAGCGGCACGGAAACCGCCAAGGCCATCCGTCAGGAACTGGCCCAGGAGGTGGCCGAACTGAAGGCCAAGCACAACGTGGTTCCCGGCCTGGTCACCATCCTGGTGGGCGAGGACCCAGCCTCCCAGTCCTACGTCACCGCCAAGAACAAGACCGCCAAGGAGCTGGGCATCTACTCCGAACAGATCAGCCTGCCCGCCACCACCAACGAGGCCGATTTGCTGGCGTTGGTAAACAAGTGCAACCAAGACCCAAAGATCAACGGCATTCTGGTGCAGTTACCCCTGCCCAAGCATATCAACGAGGCCCGGGTGCTCTACACCATCGACCCCAACAAGGATGTGGACGGCTTCCATCCGGTCAACGTCGGCAAGATGATGCTGGGGGAGCAGTGCTTCCTGCCCTGCACCCCCCACGGCATCCTAGAGCTGCTCACCCGCGGCGGGGTTAACACCAAGGGCGCCGAGGTGGTGGTGGTCGGCCGCAGCAACATCGTGGGCAAGCCGATCGCCAACCTCATGCTCCAGAAGCGTCCGGCGGGCGACGCCACGGTCACCATCTGCCACACCCGCACCAAGGACATGGCGGCCCACACCCGGCGGGCGGACATCATCATCGCCGCGGTCGGGGTGCCGAAATTGATCACCGCCGACATGGTCAAGGAGGGCGTGGCGGTGATCGACGTGGGGGTCAACCGGATCGGCATGACCGAGTCCGGCAAGGCGATTCTGGCCGGCGACGTGGACTTCGAGGCGGTGAAGGAGAAGGCCTCCTGCATCACCCCGGTGCCGGGCGGGGTGGGCCCCATGACCATCACCATGCTGATGAAGAACACCGTCCAGTCGGCCAAGATGGCGGCGGGACTGATTTAGTTAAGTTTGGCTTGGCCGGTAGGCGGTTTAAGGCTATCGCAACTGCGGGGAACGCAAAAGCGCCACCTTAACGACCTACGACCTAAACGCCTACAGCCTAACCAACCTACAGCCTAACAAGAGGAACCTGTCAAGATGGCTACCAGAAAACTAGCATGTGAGGGCTGCACCAGTATCACCTGTTCTTCCACCCTGGAGGTCTTGCAGCAGGACATCGCCCAGGGGGTCAAGACCGCCTACCACCGGGTCGCTGACCGGGGCATGGCCGCCTGCCTGTTCGGCTCCGGCGGGGTGTGCTGCCGACACTGCAACATGGGGCCATGCCAGATCATCGACGGGGTCGAGGAGATGGTCGGGGTCTGCGGCGCCACCGCCGAGACCGTGGCCGCCCGGGGCTTCTGCCGCACCATTGCCGCCGGTTCCGCCGCCCACACCGACCACGCCCGGGAGATGGTCAAGGGCTTCATCGCCACCGCCAAGGGTCACACCCAGCACCAGATCAAGGACGAGGTCAAGCTGAAGATGATGGCCAAGGTCTTCGGCGTCGATACCGAAGGCAAGGACAAGAACCAGATCGCCCTGGAGGTGGGAGAGAAGGCGCTGGCCGAATTCGGCCAGCAGGACGGCCTGCTCTCCATGCTCAAACGGGCCCCGGCCAAGCGTCAGGCCCTGTGGAAGAAGCTGGGGGTCGAGCCCCGGGGCATCGACCGCGAGGTGGTGGAGATGATGCACCGCACCCACATGGGGGTGGATCAGGAATACCACAACCTGATGCTGCAGGGCTCACGCTGCGCCCTGTCCGACGGCTGGGGTTCATCCATGATGTCCACCGAACTGACCGACATCATGTTCGGCACCCCGGTACCCATCCGGGCCATCGTCGATCTGGGGGTCTTGAAGGCCGACCAGGTCAACGTCACCGTCCACGGACATGAGCCGCTCCTGGCCGAGTCCCTGTGCCTGGCCGCCAAGGAGCCGGACATGCTTGAGCTGGCCAAGAAGGCCGGGGCCAAGGGCATCAACCTGGCCGGGGTCTGCTGCACCGGCAACGAGATCCTGATGCGGCGCGGCATCCCGGTGGCGGCGGGCTTCGTCCAGCAGGAGATGGCCATCGCCACCGGCGCCATCGAGGCCATGGTGGTGGACGTGCAGTGCATCATGCAGTCCATCGCCCAAGTCGCCAAGTCCTTCCACACCCACATCATCACCACCAACTACCGGGCCAAGATGGAGGGCGCGCTCCACATC
>JAJYJA010000010.1 GCA_021789795.1 Deltaproteobacteria bacterium
ACTGCGGCGCGTGGCGGTTTGGCTCACTCGCCAAACACACCCCGCGCCTTGTATATCGGCCCTTTTGCTTAGCCATCGGCTACCTTTTTGCGAGATCATCAACCTTGAGTGATGGGTGGCGCTGCGCTCCACCCATCCTACTCTGGATAGCGATGGCGTCGTCAAAAGACCGAGCTACTGCTTTGCGGGACGGGTTGGTTTAGCCATCGGCCCTTTTGGGCGAGGGACTTAACCTTAAAGGAGAGGGAGGTCAGTCGGGGAAGATGAGCTCCGCCACCCCGTAGAGTTGAGCCAGGGCGCGCAGACCGGGAGGGGGGTTGACGAGCCGCAGGCCCTTCGTCCCTGACAACCGCCGCCAGCCCAAGAGCACCGCCAGGGCGGCGGAATCGGCCTCGCCCGTCCCGGAAAGGTCGAGGGTTTGCATGCCGCCGGCCTTGATGATCCCGGCCCCGGCCTCGAACAGCCTTGAGGCGGTGACGAAGGTAAGTTCCGAGTCCAGCCGGTAGTGGCCGTCCCCGCCGGTGATGCCGGTAGTCATTTGCCCTTGTCCTGGGTCTCGTTCTTGTTCCGCATGGAGGCGATGGCCCCCTCCACTCCGCCGCGGCTGACCTCCTGGGTGAAGTAGTCCCGGTAGTTGGTCACCAGGCTGACCCCCGCCACCACCACGTCGAACACCTGCCATCCCGCCGGGGTCTTTTCCAGATGGTAGTCGATGTCGGCCGGCGTGTTGCCCGGCTGGAGCACCTGAGTGCGCACCAGGGCATCGGCATCGGTGGGCGTCACCCGGGAGGTCTTGAAGACGATGGTGGGATTCCGGTACACCGTCAGGGCGTTGGAGTAGGTGCGCACCAGGAGGTCCTTGAACTCCTTGACCAGGGTGTCCTGCTGCGCCGGGGTGGCCTTGCGCCACTCCTTGCCCATCGCCAGCGAGGTCATGTGCCGGAAGTTGAAGTGGGTCAGCACCTTGGCGTCGATCTGGGCCACCGCCGACTTGACGTCGCCCTTTTTCAGGTCCGGGTCGGTTTTTAAGATCGTGAGCACCTCGTCGGAGAGGCCCTTGATCATCCCCTCCGGGGTGCTGGTATCGACGGCGGCCCGGACCGGGGCGGCCAGCAGCAGGGTGAACAGGAGAATGGCGAGTTTCTTCATGGCGTGTTCCTTAGGCGGTGACGATTTGTTCTTAAAGTTGATGGCGTCGCAAAAAGACCGATCTACTGCGGCGCGGGGCGGTTTGGCTCGTTCGGCATACCATCTGTATGGCCTCACTCGCCAAACACACCCCGCGCCTTGTATATCGGCCCTTTTGCTTAGCCATCGGCTACCTTTTTGCGAGATCATCAAAGTTGGGGGTCGCTAAATGATGGGTGGCGCTGCGCTCCACCCATCCTACTGACTAAAGTTAACCGGGGGAGAGGCAAGCGGCCGCTACTTCTCGTCGTCCTCCGGCGGCGGGGCCCCGTCGTAGATCTCGTAGCGGCGGTGCTGGAGGTAGGCGTCGCGGATGTAGCTGTACTTGTCGATGGCCCCGGCCTCGATCACCTTGTCGCCCGGCAGGAGGCCGGCCCGCTTGTCAACCTGGTGCAGGCCGGACAGGGAGTAGTGCAGCAGGTCGGGTTTGACCCAGCTTAAGGGATCGCCCTCCCAGTCGGCGGCCAGGCTGAAGGAGTCGCGCACCGTGCGTGGGCCGATCACCGGCAGCACCACGAACGGGCCGCTCTCCACCCCCCAGACGGCCAGGGTCTGGCCGAAATCCTCGTCGTGCTTCTCAAATCCCATGCCGGTGGCCGCGTCCACCAGGCCCCCGATGCCGAGCGAACTGTTGATCAGCACCCGGGCCAGGTCGCCGCCCGCCTCCTTGGGTTTGCCCTGGAGCAGGTTGTTGAGCGAGATGTAGAGGTCGGAGAGGTTGGCGAAGAAGTTGCCGATCACCACCTGCAAGTTGGCCGGAACCAGCCAGTCGTAGCCCTTGGCCGCCGGCTTGATCACCGCCCGGTCCAGGCCGTCGTTGAACCTAAACACCGGCCGGTTGAAGCCCTCCCAGGGGTCGCGGGGATTGGGATGGGGGGTGGCGCAGGCGCCCAGCAATAGCAGCAACACCAGGGGTAGGGCGATACGGAAGATGGATCTGCTGCTGGTCGTCATGGTTTCGCCCCCTCGGAGGCCTTGTTGAACATGAATTGACTGATTAGCTCCTCGATCACCACCGCTGACTGGGTTCTGGCGATGGTATCGCCGGAGGCGAGCATCTGCTCGTCGCCCCCCGGCGACAGGCCGATGTACTGCTCGCCCAGGAGTCCGGAGGTCAGGATCTTGGCGAAGGTATCCTTGGGAAACTTGTAGCGCCCGTCGATACTGAGCGTCACCCGGGCCATGTAGGTCTTGGGGTCGAATTCGATGTCGCTCACCCGGCCCACCACCACCCCCGAGCTCTTCACCGCCCCCCGCACCTTGAGGGTGCCGACGTTGTCGAACTCGGCGGTGAGCTTATAGGGGTTACTGAGCGTGGATCCCCCCAGGTTTCCAACCTTTAATGCCAGGAAAACCAGGGCAACAACGCCCATGGTCACGAAGACCCCTACCCATGCGTCAAGTGTGGTGCGGCTCATCAGCTTCCCCTAAACATTAGTGCGGTGAGAATGAAATCGGCGAATAGGATCACCAGCGAGGAGGTGACCACGGTGCGGGTGGTGGCGTTGGAGACCCCCTCGGCGGTGGGCACGGCGTCGTAGCCCTCGAAGACCGCGATCAGCGAGACCAAGGCCCCGAAGACCAGGCTCTTGATGACCCCGTTGACGATGTCCTCCCGGAAATCGACCATGGATTGCATCTGCGACCAGAAGGCGCCTTCGTCCACCCCGATCAGCACCACCCCGATCAGGTAGCCGCCCAGGATGCCGGTGGCCGAGAACAGGGCCGCCAGGAGCGGCATGGCGATCACCCCGCCCCAGAAGCGGGGGGCCACCACTCGGGCAATGGGATTAACCGCCATCATCTCCATGGCGCTCAACTGCTCGGTGGCCTTCATCAAGCCGATTTCGGCGGTGACCGCCGAGCCGGCCCGGCTGGCGAAGAGCAGCCCCGAGACCACCGGCCCTAGCTCCCGCACCAGCGACAGGGCGACCAGCACCCCCAGGGCCTCGCTCGAACCGTAGCGTTGCAGGGTGTTGTAGCCCTGGAGCGCCAGCACCATGCCCACGAAGAGGCCGGAGACCACGATGACGATCAGCGACAGGACGCCGGTGAAGTAGATTTCCTTGACGGTCAGGGAGAAGCGGCTAAAGGCGATCCCCGACCGGCCGAGCATGGTCAGGAAGAAGCGGGCCGCGTATCCCAGTCGCCAGATGCCGTTGTTCACCCGGCGGCCAATGGCCGGAAAGAGGTCAGCGAGCGGCATGGGGGCCTAACAGTTCCTCCCGGTAGTCCCGGGCCGGGTAGTGGAAGGGCACCGGGCCGTCGGGCTCGGCCTTGACGAACTGCCGGACAAAGGGGATATCCGAATCCAGGATCTCCTTGGGGGTGCCTTGGGCCGCGATCTTGCCCTCGGAGACGAAATAGACGTAATCGACGATCTTAAGCGAGGAGATGACGTCGTGGGTGACGATGATGGAGCTGGCGCCCAAGGCGTCGTTCAGCCGGCGGATAAGCTGGCCGATGACGCTAAGCGAAATCGGATCGAGCCCGGTGAAGGGCTCGTCGTACATGATCAGCTGCGGGTCGAGGGCGATGGTCCGGGCCAGGGCCACCCGCCGGGCCATGCCGCCCGACAGCTCGTTGGGCATCAGTTGCGCCGCCCCCCGCAGGCCGACGGCGTGTAGCTTCATCAGCACCAAGTCGCGGATCAGGGCCTCGGGCAGGGCGGTGTGCTCGCGCATGGGAAAGGCGACGTTTTCAAACACCGACAGGTCGGTGAACAGGGCCCCGAACTGGAAGAGCATCCCCATCTTGCGGCGCAGGAGGTACAGTTGACGCGTGTTCAGTTCGTGCACCACCTGGCCCGCCACCCGCACCGCCCCGCGCTGGGGGCGGAGCTGGCCGCCGATCAGCCGCAGGATGGTGGTCTTGCCGTGGCCGCTGCCGCCCATGATCGCCACTACCTGGCCGGGCGCGATCCGCATCTCCAGACGGTCTAGGATCTGCCGGCCGCCCGGATAGGCGAAGGACAGCCCGGTGATGGAGACGAAGTCTTCTGGCGGCATCAGGCTTGCGATCCCCGAGGTCTCATTCGCCGGCGTCCGAGGGCTGGAGGTGACGGACGAGGAAGAGGGACTGGATCACCATGAAGAGCAGGGTCAGTCCCAACATGCCAAACAGCTTGAAGTTGACCCAGGTGTCCCGGTCGAAGTGGGACATGACGTAGAGGTTGGCCGCGCCCTGAACGAAGAAGAAGGCGACCCAGCCTAGGTTTAGCCGTCGCCACAACATCTGGGGCAGGCTGATGCTGCCGCCCATCAGCCGTTCGACCACCGTGGCCTTGCCCACAAACTGGCTGACCAGGAAACCCAGGCCGAACAGCCAGTTGATGACCGTGGGCTTCCACTTGATGAACAGCTCGTTGTGGAGGTAGAGGGTCAGCCCGCCAAAGACGACGATGACGGCGAGGGTGATCCACTGCATCACCGCCACCCGGCGATACCTAAACCAGGAGTAGCCTACCTGGGCGCAGGTGGCGACGATGGCCACCGCGGTGGCCACGAAGATGTCGAACAGCTTGTAGGCCAGAAAGAACAGAAAAATGGGAAAGAAATCGAAGAGCAGCTTCATCGGGTTGGGGTGGGTTGCGGCCTGCGGGCAATTAGGTTGCGGCCACTGGGCCGGGTTTGGTTTGGATAGAGATTAAAGAAAACGCTGAAGCTTTCAGAATAATGCAAGCAGAGCCGCCAAGCAACAAGAAAGATGGCTACCTTCTTGCGGGATCATCAGGAAATGGAAGAGAAGAGCCGTTGGGCTGGCGGTCTCCCAGGGCTGACAAGGGGCCAGGGGATTGCTTTCCGTCCGGCGGCCCTTGAATTTGCTTTGGCCTAAAATAATGCTACTCATCGCCTAAATTCCGGGCTATGATTGATGGCGTCGATAAAAGGCCGATCTGCTGCGTCCCCGTCCAACCCCAGCGGGGATTGGACATAAATTGCGGGGCGGTTTGCATGTCGGCCCTTTTGCTTAGTCATCGGCTGCCTTTGGGCGAGACCATCATGATTGATGGTTATGAATTCTTAACGTCTTCATAAAGTTAAGGCGCGGCTTGAGGGCGGCCTGCCCGCCCCTGTCCCGATTCAAGATCAGGTGAACACCATGCGAACCAACATCGTCCACAGCGGCGCCGGCGAGTTGACCTACGAGATCCGCAACATCGTCACCGTCGGCGAGAAGTTACAGAAACTTGGCATCCAGACCTTTTGGGAAAACATCGGCGACCCGATCGCCAAGGGCGAGCGCATCCCCCAGTGGATGAAGGATATCGTGGTTAGCCTGGCCCAGCAGGACGCCACCTACGGTTACTCGCCCACCCGTGGCATCCTGGCCACCCGGGAATTCATCGCCCAGCGCACCAACCAGCGGGGCGGGGCCCAGCTCACCCCCGACGATATCATCTTCTTTAACGGCCTAGGCGACGCGATCAGCAAGATCTACGGCTTTCTGCGCCCCACCGCCCGGGTGGTGATGCCCACCCCGAGCTACACCACCCACTCCTCCGCCGAGGCGGCCCACGCCGGCGACCGGCCGGTCACCTACCTGCTCGATCCGCTGAATCACTGGTATCCGGACCTGGACGACCTGGAAAAGCGCATCAAATACAACCCGGCGGTGGCCGGCATCCTGATCATCAACCCCGACAACCCCACCGGGGCGGTCTATACCGAGTCCATCCTGGGCGGCATCATCCGGCTGGCCAAGAAGTACGACCTGTTCGTGGTTTGCGACGAGGTCTATCTGAATATCGTCTACAACGGCTGCCAGACCCTGCCTATCTCCGATCTGATCGGCAAGGTGCCGGCCATCGCCATGCGGGGGCTATCCAAGGAGATGCCCTGGCCGGGCGGGCGCTGCGGCTGGATCGAGGTCTACAACGGTCACCGCCAGCCGATGTTCGAGAAGTACGTGCAGTCGATCCTAAACGCCAAGATGCTGGAGGTCTGCTCCACCTCCCTGCCGCAGGCGGTGTTGCCCCAGCTCATGCAGCACCCGCGCTACGGCGAGTATCTTCAGGAGCGGATTGACCGCTACGAGCGTTACTCCAACATCGCCTACGACTGCCTGAAGGATGTTGATGGCATACTGGTAAACCGCACTAACGGCGCCTTTTACATGAGCGTGGTGTTTGTCGAGGGCCGGATCAACAATACCCAGACCATGCCCATCGCCAACCCCGAAGTCAAGAAGCAGGTGGAGTTGTTGGTGAACGCCTCGGGTGTGTCGCTCGACAAGCGTTTTGTCTATTATCTGCTTGGCTCAACCGGGATCTGTACCGTGCCGCTCAGCTCCTTTGCCACCGAGTTGCAGGGCATCCGCATAACCCTCCTGGAGCGGGACGAGACCCGCTTCCGTCAGATATTTCAGACCCTCGCCGGCTCCATCCGCCAATACCTGGACTCCTAGTAGTTGTCTGGCAATACAGATAGACCAATGGCCGCCTTGAGCGGCCATTGGTGTTTTGGGCCCTCCCGTCCCGGCGCGGCCCGACTTTTTCCCCGTCCCCTTCCTTGACAAGCATGATAACGTACTTACTATTGCTGACTATCAAAGTCCGGGGTGGTTGAAACCCCTTGCCGACAAGGGGATGAGGCCTAAGCCGTCAAGAGGAAGTAGCCTGGAAAACGTCAAAGATGATGGTCTCGCAAAAAGGCAGCCGATGGCTAAGCAAAAGGGCCGACATGCAAGGCTCGGGGCGGTTTGGCCTTTTGGCGAGGCCAGCCAAGATGAGACCGGTGATTAGGCAAGGGAGGATGTCGGGTGGCGGAAGAGAGTAATCAGACGGTCGGCGAGGCGGCAAGCGAGACCAGTCCCCAGGCCGAGGCGGTGACCGCCGAAGCTTATCGAGCCTCGGCCGGAGACGAGGCGAGCGACCAGGTCGTCGCCGGTCCCGAGGCGGGAAAACAGGACTTGCAGGACAAACTCCTGCGCCTGGCCGCCGAATTTGAAAACTACAAGAAGCGGATGAACCGGGAGCGGGAAACCGCCTTCAAGTATGCCGAGGAGACCCTGCTCAAGGAGCTGCTCCCCACCATCGACAACCTGGAGCGGGCCCTGGCCCAGGAGGCGGGGCCGGACGACGGCCAGGCCATGCGCCAGGGGGTTGACCTGACCTTGAAGGCCCTGCTGGCCGCCACCGCCAAGTTCGGTCTCGCCCCCATCGACAGCGTGGGACAACCCTTCGATCCCAACCTGCACGAGGCCCTGGTGATGGAGGCAAGCGACGCGGTGCCGCCCCAGTCGGTGCTTCGGGAGTTTGAAAAGGGTTACTACTACAAGGACAGGCTGCTCCGGGCCGCCAAGGTGGTGGTGGCCAAGGCTAAAGAGTAAAGGCCGGGCTGTGACGGGCGCCTTGCCGGTCGGCCAGGCAAAAAAAATATATGACTCACATTTCACGGACAAGGAGACAGATATGGGCAAGATAATCGGCATCGACCTGGGCACCACCAACTCCTGTGTGGCGATCATGGAGGGCGGCGACCCCAAGGTCATCACCAACTCGGAAGGCAACCGCACCACCCCCTCCATCGTTGGCTTCTCTTCCAACGGCGAACGTTTGGTGGGCCAGGTGGCCAAGAGGCAGGCGGTGACCAACCCCACCAAGACCCTGTTCGCCATCAAGCGCCTGATCGGCCGCAAGTTCAACGACCGGGAGGTGGCCAAGAGCATCGAGCTCAGTCCCTTTAAGATCATCAAGGGCAGTCAGGGCGACGCCGAGGTGGAGGTGGACGGCAAGAAGTACACCGCCGCCGAGGTCTCGGCCATGGTGCTCGGCAAGATGAAGCAGACCGCCGAGGAGTACCTGGGCGAGCCGGTCACCGAGGCGGTAATCACCGTGCCCGCCTACTTCAACGACAGCCAGCGCCAGGCCACCAAGGACGCGGGCCGCATCGCCGGGCTCGACGTGAAGCGGATCATCAACGAACCCACCGCCGCGGCCCTGGCCTACGGCTTGGACAAGAAGCACGAGGAGAAGATCGCCGTCTTCGACCTGGGCGGCGGCACCTTCGACATCTCGGTGCTGGAGCTGGGCGACGGGGTCTTCGAGGTCAAATCCACCAACGGCGACACCTTCCTGGGCGGCGAGGACTTCGACATGCGGGTGGTCAACTGGCTGGCCGACGAGTTCAAACGCGACAACGGCATCGACCTGCGCAGCGACAACATGGCCCTGCAACGCTTAAAGGAGGCGGCGGAGAAGGCCAAGATGGAGCTCTCCACCACCATGGAGACCGACATCAACCTGCCCTTCATCACCGCCGACGCCTCTGGCCCCAAGCACCTAAACGTCAAGCTCAGCCGGGCCAAGTTCGAGACCCTGGTCGCCGACCTGGTTGACCGCACCGTGCGGCCCTGCCAGGTGGCCTTGAAGGACGCGGGGCTCTCCGCCTCCGAGATCGACGAGGTGATCCTGGTGGGCGGCATGACCCGGATGCCCATGGTGCAGGCCAAGGTCAAGGAAATCTTCGGCAAGGAGCCCCACAAGGGCGTCAACCCCGACGAGGTGGTGGCCATCGGCGCCGCCATCCAGGGCGGCGTCCTGAAGGGCGACGTAAAAGACGTGTTGCTTCTGGACGTAACGCCGCTCTCCCTGGGCATCGAGACCCTGGGCGGGGTGACCACCAAGCTGATTGAGAAGAACACCACCATCCCCACCAAGAAGAGCCAGGTGTTCTCCACCGCCGCCGACAACCAGCCGGCGGTCTCCATCCATGTCTTGCAGGGCGAGCGCGAGATGGCCTCCGACAACAAGTCCATCGGCCGCTTTGAATTGGCCGACATCCCGCCCGCCCCCCGGGGGGTGCCCCAGATCGAGGTCACCTTCGATCTGGACGCCAACGGCATCCTGCACGTCTCGGCCAAGGACTTAGGCACCGGCAAGCAGCAGTCGATCAAGATCACCGCCTCAAGCGGCCTGTCCGAGGCCGAGATCGAACGGATGAAGCGGGACGCCGAGTCGCACGCCGATGAGGACAAGAAACGCAAGGCCCTGATCGAGGCCAAGAACCAGGCCGACTCCATGATCTACGCCACCGAGAAGAGTTTGAAGGAGGTGGGCGACAAGGTGGATGCCGACACCAGGAAGAACGTCGAATCGGCCATCGAGAAGCTGAAGAAGACCATGACCGGGGACGACGCGGACGCCATCAAGGCCGATGTCGAGGCCCTGACCCAGGCCTCCCACAAGCTGGCCGAGATTATGTACTCCCAGGCCAGCAAGGAGCACGCCAACCCCGGAGGTTCGGGTGGCGGGGCCGCTGGCGGCGGCGAGGCCAAGAAGGACGACAACGTGGTGGACGCCGATTTCGAGGAAGTGAAGTAGTCGCCATCGCCTAGCCCAAGTCAAATCGGTACGGGGGAGCGTGAGAAATTGCGTTCCCCCATTTTTTTTGGTAGAAAGGCGCTTTCCGATCCGCCCCCAATGTTTACCCTAGGTGCCCAAACATGAAGACCCTCTCCGGAATCCAGCCCTCGGGCCAGCTCCACATAGGCAACTATTTCGGGATGATGCAGCCGATGATCCAGAGCATGGATCGCGACGAGCTCTACGTGTTCATCGTCGATCTGCACGCCTTGACCTCGGTGCAGGACCGGGAGCGACTGGCCAAGGGCACCATGAACGCCGCCCTCGATTTCCTGGCCCTGGGGCTTGACCCCGAGCGCTGCATCTTTTGGGTGCAGTCCGACGTGCCGGAGGTGACCGAGCTGACCTGGATCCTCTCCACCCTCACCCCCATGGGACTATTGGAGCGCTGCCACTCCTACAAGGACAAGGTGGCCAAGGGCCTCTCCCCCAGCCACGGCCTGTTCTCCTACCCGGTGCTGATGGCGGCGGACATCCTGCTCTACCAGGCCGAGCGGGTGCCGGTGGGCAAGGATCAGAAGCAGCACCTGGAGGTGGCCCGTGACATCGCCATCAAGTTCAACGCCACCTTCGGCGACACCTTCGTGCTGCCGGAGCCGGTGATCAACGCCAACCTGGCCACGGTGCCCGGCCTGGACGGCCAGAAGATGTCGAAGTCCTACGGCAACACCATCGACATCTTCCAGACCGCCAAGGAGCTAAAAAAGGCGGTGATGGCCATCCAGACCGACTCCACCCCGGTGGAGGAGCCCAAAGACCCGGAAAAGTGCAACCTGTTCAACATCTTCAAGCTGTTCGCCCCCGCCGACCGGCTGGCCGAGGTGCGGGGCCGCTACTTAAACGGCGGGGCCGCCTATGGCCGGATCAAGCTGGAACTGGTGGATTTGCTGTGGGAGTTTTTCGCCCCGGCGCGAGCGCGGCGCGAGCAGTTAGCCGCTGACCTGGGTTACGTGCGGGAGGTGCTGCGCCAGGGCGGCATCAGGGCCAGGGAGAAGGCCATAGTGACCCTGGACTTGGCGCGGGAGCGGGTGGGGTTGCGTTACTGACATGGTTGACCAGCCGCTTACGAGGGTGTAGCTTGCCCTGCCAAGGGCTTAGTGTTTACTTTCTTCAAGTTGGGCAGACCGCAAGCGTCTGTCCCGTCGGCCAGGGATGGCCGTTGCGAATCCATCTTTAAGGTTGCCAGCCATGCGAACCAGAAACGATGTCACCCCCCAGACGGTCGTCTCCCACTTTACCGCCCGGGCCTTCAAGTATGACGATTCAAGCAAGTGGTGCACCGACGCGGCGATGCTGGAGGCCATCGTTGCCCGGTTAGGCCTCGATCAGCGGCAGATGGCGCTGGACATCGCCTGCGGCACCGGCCTGGTCAGCCGCAGGCTGCGCGGCCAGGTAAAAGCCCTGGTGGGCATCGATTTTACCGACGCCATGTTCGACCAGGCCCGGCCCCACGTGGATGCCTTGGTCAAGGGTTCGGCGGAGGAGTTGCCCTTTGCCGGTCAGCGCTTTGATCTCGTGGTGGAACGTCAGGGGATTCAATTCATGAACGCCGCGACGGCGGTGGCCGAGATGGCGCGGGTGACCAAGCCGGGCGGCAAGGTGTGTCTGGTGCAGCTTTGCGCCTACGGCGACGAGGATCAGGAGGAGTATTTCGAGATCCTGCGCCTGCGCAATCCGGCCCGCCGCAACTTCTTCAGGCGCGAGGACCTGGCCCGGCTGCTGGCGGAGGCCGGCTGCACGGCGGTGACGGTAACCGACTTCATCTCCGACGAGGACGTGGAACGCTGGGCCGATAACGGGGCCATCGAAGACGAACGGCGGCAGGGCATCCGGGACATCTACCACTCCGCCTCGCCCGGATTCAACCGCTATCACGCGGTGCGTATCGAAGAGGGCGGCAAAATCATCGACCGGATGCTGTTTGGCATCGCCATCGGCGTCATTCCCGGCTGAGGATGCCGGTCAGGCAGGCCAGGCCACCCGCCGCCTTCAGGTACTCGCCTATTTCGAGCACCGCCACCTCGATTCCCTCGCCCTCTAGCCGTCGCCGGATGCCGGGGCATCTGTCCGGCATGACGATCCGTCCCGGGGCCAGGGTCACGAAGTTCATCCCCAGCCCCTGGTAAAGTTCTTCATCCGGGGGCAGGACGATGGTTCTAACCCCGCATTTCGTCAGTAATCTCCCCAGGCTGGCGGTCGCCCGGCCGCCGTGCAGCACCGCCTGATCCTCCCGGACGAAGTTAAGCACCCCCAAGAGGTGCTGCGTCCCCGGCGGCAGAGGCACCGTCCGCACCGTGATCCCCATCCCGGCCAAGAGCCACCTTAACTGACGGACGCCCTCGGCGTTGGTCCTGAACCCGGTGCCCATGAGCACGGTGCGGGCGTCAAGCCACAGGGCGTCGGCCCCCTCGAAGGTGGCCGTGCCGTGGGGGTGCAGGATCATCGGCACCCCCAGCCGGGCCAGGGCCTCGGCGGCGTAGCGTTCCTCGCCGGCCCGTTGCCGGGCCGCGGGCCGGGCCAGCACCACCCCGGCGGGGGTGGCCCAGAACAGGTCGCGCATGAACAGAAAATTGGGCGGCGGCGGCGCCGAGGGCCGGGCCAGGTGCACGGTTATCCCCTGCCGCCGGTAGAATTCGGCCACGGCCTCGGTCTGACGGCGGAGGGTGGCGAGATCGGGGCGGGCCAGCATCAAAAAGTCGTTGGCCGCCCCGTCGAAGTTTATCTCCTCGCCTGGCCAACTAAGCACCACCTCCTTGAGCCGTCCCCATTCGGAGCGGCTGCCGCAGCTCCGCCAGATGCGGCCCTCGGCGATCTCTGGCGCCAGGCCATCAGCACGCGGTTGCCAGCCCTGGCCGCCATGGGTGGCGGGTCCGGGGCGGGCGGCGGGTTTATTGTCCGTTGGGGTCATGCTCCAGGTCATATCCGAGACGTCGGGCGGTGTCAACAATGGTGGGGTCGGCGAGCACCGGCCGCAGTAGCCCTTCTCTTTTGAACCAGCGGCGCTGTCGGGGCCGGACGGTGGCCATAACCGGCGGCATCTCGCCGGTCACGGTGGTCAAGAGCGGCTCCGGGTCGATTGCCAGCCAGGTGGCGAGGCGGTTAAACACCCGGGCCCGGGCCGCCAGGGTGCCGATAACCTCCTCGAAGCGGACGGTAAGCGTCTCCACGGGGTTGGCGTCGAGGTGTTCCAGGATGCTCTGATGGGCCTTGCGCCACTGATAGCCGCACACCTGTTCGAGCCCCGCCGAGCTCAAGGCCCGCCAGCCCGGCGGCAGGTCGTACTTCCACCAGTGGCGGCCCCAGTCCGGGAAACGGTCGCTGTAGCCGCCGATGGCCAGTTGTCCGGCCAGAGGGTGGGAAAAGAAGCCGTGATAGCGCCAGCCGTCGATCAGGCCATTGATCGAGTCGGCGGGATGCCGGGTCAGGTGGAGGATGCGGAGGCGGGCCTGGGGGAAGAGGGCGCGGAGAAAGGCTAGCCGGTAGGCGTTGCTGGGGGTCTTGATGACCAGCTGATGCCGCGTGAGGTCCGTCGCCTCCACTGGATGCCGGGGGGCGATGGTCACGTAGGGCGGCTCCTCGATCAGCAGCGGGGCCGGCGGCCCCCAGGGGATCTCGACTCCCTGGAAATGGGCGCCAATTAAGTCGGGACTCAGGTCATAGTAGTGGGGGTTGATCTGGGGATAACGGTTCCGCATCCGGACGAGGAAGAGGGCGTGGAACAGTTGGGCATCCATGAATTCGCCCGTCTCCCAGCCGTGCTCGGAGACGAGATCGTCCAAGCTGGCCTGGGCCTGGCTGGCCAGAAAGTCCTGATCGATCTCCAACTGCGGCCACTGCATGGCGATTCTCCACCCCAGGTCGCGGAAGAAGCGCCGCCGCAGACCGGGGCTGGAGAGCGCCCCCGGACGGTTGATCCCGGCGTCCAGGGCCAGTTCCCGCTCCAGGGCCGTAAGCCTTGGCTGTCTAGCATCCGAGGCGTCCAGGCCGTCGTCCTCCCGGCCGTTCTCCGGAGGGGTCAACCCCGCCAGGGTCAGAAAGGGGTTGATCTCGCCCCGGAAGTGGATCAACTCCGGCGATTGGCGCAGGATCTCGGTGAAGATGCTCGATCCCCCCCGGGAGCTGGAGGCGATCACCACCACCTCCCGGATCTGGGACAGGAAACCCGTCAGCCGGGGTTGACGTCCCCGGTTGAGCAGACGGCTGGTGGCCCGGGCCTTGGCGAGCAGGTCGGCGGGAGACCAGGCGGGCTGATTCATATCGTCAAGGCCCTTACCGCCTTGTCAAGCCGGCATCTTAGCCGCAGTCTGAGGCGCCCCAGGAAGATCCGCCGCCGCCAGTGCAGGCGATAGTTGCGGTCGTTTCTAAACGCCCGCCATTCCCCCGCCAGCCGCCAGGCCCAATCGAGGGCGTGGTACCAGGCAACCCTGAGCGCCGAGGGTCTTGATGCCGGCCAGGGTGGGGCCGCCGGGAATTTAAGGGGGTAGCCGAACCGGGTCAGCAGCTCGCCGCCCACCGCCTCGACCAGCCGGGTCTCGCCCGCCGTCAAATCGGTCTGGAAGGTGTTGCGGTTGTGGCGTTTGATCGGCAGGCCGAGGTTGCGCCAGGATGCCGACAGGGCCTGGCTCTTCCGGGCCTCGGGGGTGGCGTGATACTCGAGCATTTGGGGCTCGAACTCCTCGTCCAGAAACCGGCACAGACTGGCCACGGTCTCTGCCGGATGTTCGATCAGGTCTTCGTAGCGGAGCAGGTGGAACTGGCCGCCGGCCTCGGAATCCAGCCACCGCACCCCGGCGAGTTGCTGCCGGCGCCAGAGCAGGGCGGTGAAATAGGGATGGAAGGGACTGAAGATCGAACGCCGCGAGGAGACCGCCACGTCCCGGGGGTCGCGCACCAGGAGGATGAATTTGGCCTGGGGGCAGGCGGCCAGCACCTCCTCGACATAATCGATGACAAAGGTGCTCTTGCAGCCCCAGCGCCGCTTGCCGGACTGCCGCCGGTACTCGTCGTAGAGGGCGAAGAACACTTCGACGAGCGGCCCGAGCCCGTCCTCCGGCGGCTTACGGTGCGTCGGCTCTAGCCTTTCCGGGGCAACGGTGATCTCCCAGGGGTGGATGTGGGCCTCAAGCAGACTAAGGATATCGTGGGCCAGCCGGCGTTGGGCCGCCGGGCGCTTAAGATCGCCGTACAACGGCAGGAGCGGCGCGAAAAATTTAAGGATATGGGGCGGATGCGGCACCGCGATGCCGCTGTGGGCGTTGAGGATCAGCCGCAGCAGGTTGGAGCCGGAACGTTCGGTGCCGATGATGAAGAGGGGGGTGGCAGGGGTATCCACCTTGGTTACGGTTTGCGGGCCGAGAACACGCACCAGCGCCACAGGTCGCGGATCTCGCCCGTGGGTAGGATCTCGAAGGGATGCACCTCCCGTACCTCTTGGGGGGCCTGGTAAAACAACTCGCGGATCTCGTGCCGGTGCAGGTTGGTGGTCTCGTGGGTGTCGATCCAGACATCGATGGACTCCCACAGCCGGTACTCGCTCATGGTGAGATCGACCAGGCCCGCGCCGAGCAAGAGCTCGCGGAAATCATCCTCCTGGAACATGTTGAAGATCAGCGGTTGCTTCTTCTTGAACACCCGGTACATCCAGGCGGCGTCCTCGGGTCCGAAGGGCAGGATCTGGCCGACGATGAACCGTCCGCCTGGCTTGAGCACCCGGAAGATCTCGGCCACCGGGCGCTCGGGGTTGGGCAACAGGTGCAGCACCTCGCGGTTGACCACCAGGTCGAAGGTGTTATCCCGGAAGGGTAGCTGATAGACCGTGCCCTGAGTCAGGCAGTCGAGCCGGGCGCGGGCCAAGGCGATCATCTCCGGGGTGAGGTCCAGGCCGAACATGGTTCCCACCCGGCCCTTGAACGAGGCCCCCACCACCCCGCTGCCGCAGCAGACATCGAGCATCCGTGGGTAGTGGCCGGAGGGCAGCTGCCGGACATGCTCGGCCAGCAAGGCCTGGTTGGCGATCCAGACCGCCGACTGATGCCAGTTCTGGGAACGGATGCCGAACTGCCGCTGATAGACCTCCTTGGAGACCCGGGTGTCCACGCTCTGGATGCGGATCCGCTCGCTGGCCCGCCGGGCCGCGAGCCTTGCCCGGCTGGCGTCGAGCGCCCTGGCCACCACCTGGGCCGCGAGCCGGGAATCGGCCCGCAAGGCGGCGAGCAGCGCCCCGCTCACCCCTTCGTCGACCATCGTCTTCAGCTCGGGGTTGGTGACCCTGGTCTTGGTCTGGCCCTCGAAACTCGGGGTCTCCATCCGCACCGAGAGCACGGCGGTCAGGCCCTCCAGGATATCGAAGGTGGAGATGCGCTCGCCGTTTTCGGCCTTCAAGATCCCGAGCTCCGAGGCGTAGCGGTTGACGGTGCGGGTCAGGGCGTTTTTTAGGCCCGAGAGGTGGGTGCCGCCGTGGACGGTGTTGATGCTGTTGACGTAGCTCAGGATGTTTTCGCCATAGCCCGCCGTCCACTGCATGACCACCTCGATATCCACCCCCGGCTGCGCGAGGCGGAGGGCGAGCGGCTGGGGGTGCAGCACCTTGGCGTCCTGGTTTAAGTGGCGGAGGAAGCCGGCGATGCCGCTGTCGTACTGGAATTCCCGCTCTTCGCCGCTGCCTTGGTCGAGCAGGCGGATATGCAGGCCGGGATTGAGAAAGGATAACTCCCGCAGGCGGGAGACCAGGGTGGGGGCGGAGAAGGAGAGTTCGGCCCCGAAGATGCGGGGGTCGGGCCGGAAGCTGATCCGCGTGCCACGCCGGCCGCTGGGGCCAATTTTCGCCAATTCCCCGACCGCCCGCCCGGCGGCGTAAGGCTGCCGGTAATGGAAACCGTCCCGCCAGACCTCGAGCACTAGCCACTCCGAGAGGGCGTTGAGGCAGGAGAGCCCCACCCCGTGGAGGCCAGCGGTGTACTGGTAGGACTGGCGTCTGAACTTGCCGCCGGCGTGCAGTTTGGTCAGCACCACCTCGCAGGCCGGGCGGCCTTCCAGGGGGTGCATGTCGACCGGAATCCCCCGGCCGTCGTCCTCCACCGCGCAGGAGCCGTCCGCCAACAGGGTGACGGTGATCCGCCGGCAATAGCCGGCCTGGGACTCGTCGATGGCGTTGTCCACCAGCTCGTAAACCAGGTGGTGGAGGCCCGCCAGGTCGGTGGAGCCGATGTACATGCCGGGGTTCTGGCGCACCGCCTCCAGCCCGGAAAGCACGGTGATGCTGCTGGCGTCGTAGCGGTCTGTCCGGGGCCGGGCCGGGGAGGGGGCTTCCGCCTCCTCGCTAGCGGGTGGGGTGGAGGCGGCGCTCATTGGGGTTCTTCCTGGCGAACGGCGGCCAACTGGGCCAAGGCCTTCTTTAGTTTCTGCTCGTGGACCTTCTTGGTCCGGGTCATGGTCTCAAACCAGTTGGCGATATCCAGCAATCCCTCCTCCCTGGCGACCTTGGCCATCAGCGGGTAGGACTCCGTCTGCTCAAGGATGGTGGCGGAGATGGCGGCGGTCAGGTTCAGATCGGTCTCGCCGATGGGCAGATCGGTATCCGGGTCACCCACCCTTTTTAAGAAATCGAGGTTTCCCTGGGCGTTGCAGATCCCGCTTTCGGCGAGATTGCGGAAGGTCTGGGCCACGTCCGGGAAGCCCTCGATGTCGGCGATGCGGGCGAAATACAGGTACCTCTGCACCGTGCCCGCCTCCAGACGGAAGGCCTGCTTGAGTTTTTCGTGGGTCGGAAGCCCGGGCAGTGCGTCCATGGGATTGAGGATGACCGTGAGGAATAAGGGTGGCTGGCAATTAGGCGGTGGCCGGCCTTCCGGCCGGCAAGCGCTTGGCGTTGCAGACGGCGAGCGCCGCCCCCTGTTCGGCGGCGCCGGGGGGGCCGCACTTGTCCAGGGTGAAACGTTCGCTGCCGGGGATGAGGTGGGGCCCGGCGGAGCTGAACTTGGCCCGCCAGCCCTGGCCGGCGTAGGCCACGGAACGGGGGCCGCCGCTGTCCGGGTTGGGATGGAAATAGGCGAAGTGGGCGGGGAAATGGTTGAAATCCATCACCGGGCCGGGCTGGTAGGCGTCGTACATCCGCTGATGGGCGGCGCGGATCTTGGCCTCCGGCAGGCCGGAGAGGTTGAGAAACTCGTCCTCGTGCAGCCCCTGCTCGACGGAGAGCCAGTTCAGATGATCGAGTTCGCTCTTGATCTGGCCCTGGGCCAGGGTCTGGCGGTAAACGGCGGTGCCTGGCATGGAGGAGAGGTACTTCACCCGGGTGACGTGCTGATACTCCTCGGCCCACTCGGCCATGTGGTTTAAGCTCTCCTCCTCCTCGCCGGGCAGGCCCACGATCAGCAGGGCCCCGAAACGCACCCCGGCCTCGAAGCTAAAGTTCATCGCCCGGACGCTGATGTTCTCGGTGGTCGGCTTCCTGACCCCTTGCAGGGCCTTGGCGCCCAGGGACTCGACCCCGAACAGGGCGATGTCGCAGCCCGCCCGCCGCATGGCCGCCATCTGCTCCTTGTCGACGTTGGCGCACTTGGTGAGGCAGGTCCAGCGGAGCTGGTGATCCTCGATCACCTGGCAGATGTCCAGCGACCGCTGCTTGCTGGAGTTAAAGGTCAGATCGACAAAGAAGACGAACTCGGTGCCGTACTGGGACTTGAGCCAGGCCAGGTCAGTGGCCAGCTTTTCGGATGACTTGTAGGCCACCTGGGGGGTGGTGCGGAAGCAGAAGCCGCAGTCCATCTTGCAGCCCCGGCTGTAGGAGGCGATGATCTGGGGCTGCAAGCCGCGCGGGTCTTGGGCCTGGGGCCAGAGGTCAAGGCGCATCCGGGGCAGGAAGTCGAGGTTGGCCATCTGGCCGCGGGGCGGGGTGGTGTGTATCGACCCCTTAATGTCCCGGTAGATCAAGCCGTTAATTTTGGGCAGTTCCTTGGCCCAGGCCCCACGGCGGTAGCTGTCCATCAGTTCCAGGATGGTCAGTTCGCCTTCCGAGATCACCCCGATGTCGGCGCGGGTGTGGGCCATGAAGACGTGGGGCACGGAGGTGACCAGCGAGCCGCCGCAGATCACCGGCAGGTCGGGCTGGACGGCCTTGACCCTGGCGATCAGCTCTTGGACAAAGGGGAAGTTGTCCTCGAAGGTGGCGACCCCCAGCACCTCGGTGTCGGCCATGATCTGGGCGAAGGCCGAGGATAGGGGATCGACCGCATAGCGCACGTCCACGATCCGCACCGGGTAGCCGGCGTTGTGGAGCACGGTGGCGATGTAGGTTATGCCCTCGTAGGGGGAGGTCAGGAAGAACTCCCAGCCCCGGGGCATGGTGAAGGGCGTCGGCCCCACCAGCAGGGTGATCCGGGGCAGCGAACGGTCGGTGGGCACGGCCGCCTGATCCTGCTCCCGCATGACGTGCATCAGCCGCAGGTCGTTTTCGGTGTTGGCCTGGACGTAGAGTTCCGGGGCCAGGGAGTGGGGTTGAGTCATGCTTTTTCCTCAGGAACGGTAATCGGCGTTGATTTTAACGTAGTCGAGAGACAGGTCGCAGGTGTGGATGGCGCAGGCGGCCTCGCCCTGGCCGAGCGCGATGTGGACGGTGAAGGCCTTCTGCCTGAGCACCTCGGTGGCCGCCGCCTCCGCCGCCGGGCCCAGCCACAGGCCGCTCTTAACGATTTGGGCCTGGTCAAAGGCGATGTCAACCTGGTCTGGCTCGAACTCGATCCCCGAGCGGCCCAGGGCGGCGATGATCCGACCCCAGTTGGCGTCCTGGCCGAAGAAGGCGGTCTTGACCAGCGGCGAGTTGGCCACCGTGCGGGCCGCCTGTTCGGCCGCGGCCTCGGAAGGCGCCCCCTCGACCCGGATGGTGGCCAGCTTGGTGGCCCCCTCGCCGTCGGCCACGATCTGCAGGGCCAGGTCGCGGGACAAGTCGTCCAGCGCCGCTTGCAGCCGGGCGGCCTCCGGGGAGGCGGGATCGGTGATCTCGGAGTGGCCCGCCTGACCGCTGGCCAGGAGCAGCACCGTGTCGTTGGTGCTGGTGTCGCCGTCCACCGTGATCCGGTTGAACGACTGGGCAACGCTGGCCCGCAAGAGCCCCTGCAACACCGCCGGCGCCACTGCCGCGTCGGTCAGGATATAGGCGAGCATGGTGGCCATGTTGGGCTGAATCATGCCGGCGCCCTTGGCCATCCCGGCCAGGGTTACCGTTGCGCCACCGATGGCCACCGTCCGCCGGGCGGTCTTGGGCACCGTGTCGGTGGTCATGATCGCCCGGGCCACCTCCATCCCCCCCTCCGGGCTAAGATTGGCCGCCAGCCGGGGGAGGTGCTCGAAGCAGGCCGGGTCGAGCTGCTGGCCGATGACCCCGGTGGAGGAGACCTGCACCAGTTCCTCGTCGATCCCCAGGGCCGAGGCCGCCTTACCGGCGGCGAGCCGGGCCAGGGCCAGGCCCTGGGCGCCGGTGCAGGCGTTGGCGATCCCGGAGTTGACCAGGATGGCCTGGGCCCGGCCACTCTTGATCCGCTCTTGATCCAGGAGCACCGGGGCCGCCTTGACCCGGTTGGTGGTGAACACCCCCGCCGCGCTGGCCGGCCGCTCGGCGCAGATCAGCCCCAGATCCAGGCGATCCTTGCCCCGGATCCCCGCCTTCACCGCCCCGAACCGGAAACCGGCCACCCGCAGGTCGCACTCCGCCATTGCCAGGACCTCCCTATCCTCTTTAAGCCTACTTGGCTACTTGCTCCGTCCGCAGCAGCGCTTGTACTTCTTGCCGCTGCCGCAGGGACAATCCTCGTTGCGGCCCACCTTGTCGCCGCCTCGGGTCACCGGCTGGTGGTGGGCCGACTCGTCCTCCTCGTCGTTGCGCCGCATGGGGATGGCCTGCTGTTTGGCCCGCTGGGCGCGGGCCAGCTCCTCGACCTCGTCCTCCCGCACCAGGCGCACCATGAACAGGGTGGAGACGGCCTGCTGCCGGATGGAGTCCATCATCTCCGCGAACATCTCGAAGCCCTCCTTCTTGTACTCGATGAGCGGGTTCTTCTGGCCGTAACCCCTAAGCCCGATGCCGTCCTTTAGGTGATCCATGTTCAGCAGGTGTTCCTTCCAGTGGTAGTCCGTCACCTGCAACAGGATGACCCGCTCCAGATGGCGCAGGTTGTCCGGGCCGATGGCCTCCTCCCGATTCTGGTAGGCCTGGCGCAGGGTCGCCACCAGGGTCGAGGTCAGGGAGGCGCGGGTCAGGCCGGGACGGGATGCCTCCTCGATGCCGGACGGCAACCCGAAGCGGGAGGTCATCCGTTCCTCCAGGAGCTGCCAGTGCCACTCCTCGGGCTGGGACTCCTGGTCGCTCACCGTCTCCTGGGCCAGGATCTCCGCCTCCTCGTCCAGCATGGAGAGGATGATCTCCTTGACGTCCTCGCTCTGCAAGACCTCGCGGCGCTGACGGTAGATGACCTCCCGCTGCTTGTTCATCACGTCGTCGTACTCCAGGAGGTGCTTTCTGATGTCGAAGTTGTGGCTTTCCACCTTGCGCTGGGCGTTCTCGATGGCCCGGGTGATCATCGAGTGCTCGATGGGCTCGTCCTCCTCCATGCCTAAGCGGTTCATGATCCCGGCGATGCGGTCGGAGCCGAAGATGCGCAGCAGGTCGTCCTCCAGCGACAGGTAGAAGCGCGACGAGCCGGGATCGCCCTGCCGCCCGGAGCGGCCCCGGAGCTGGTTGTCGATGCGGCGGGACTCGTGGCGGCTGGTGGCCAGGATGTGCAGGCCGCCCAGGGCCGCCACCCCCGGCCCCAGCTTGATGTCGGTGCCCCGGCCCGCCATGTTGGTGGCGATGGTCACCTTGCCGGCCATCCCCGCCTCGGCGATGATCTCCGCCTCCCGCTCGTGCTGCTTGGCGTTTAGCACCGCGTGCTCGATGCCCTCTTTTTTGAGCATCTTCGAGATCAGCTCCGAGATGTCGATGCTGATGGTGCCCACCAGCACCGGCCGGCCCTGCCCGTGCATCTCCTTGATCTCCCTCACCACCGCCCGGTACTTGGCGGCGGCGTTCTTGTAGATCACGTCGGCGTAGTCGTCGCGGATCATCTTCATGTGGGTGGGGATCATCACCACATCGAGGTTGTAGATCTTCTTGAACTCCACCGCCTCGGTGTCGGCGGTGCCGGTCATGCCGGCGAGCTTCTGGTACATGCGGAAGTAGTTCTGGAAGGTGATGGAGGCGAGGGTCTGGTTCTCCTGGGCCACCTTGACCCCCTCCTTGGCCTCCAGGGCCTGGTGCAGGCCGTCGCTGAAGCGCCGGCCCGGCATGGTGCGGCCGGTGAACTCATCGACGATCACCACCTCGCCCTCGTGGACGATGTAGTCCACGTCGCGCTTGAAGAGCACGTGCGCCCTCAGGGCCTGGGTCAGGTGATGCAGGTAGTCGATGTTCTTGGGGTCGTAGAGGTTGTCGATCTGCAGCAGCCGCTCGCCCAGCTCCACCCCCTCGTCGGTCGTGGCCAGGGTGCGGGCCTTCTCGTCCACCGCGTAGTGTTCATCGAGCTTGAAATGGGGGATGATGCGGTTGACCTTCTCGTAGAGGGCGGTGGACATCTCCGCCGGGCCGGAGATGATGAGCGGGGTGCGGGCCTCGTCGATCAGGATGCTGTCCACCTCGTCGACGATGGCGTAGAAGAAGTCGCGCTGGCAGAAGTCGGAGAGCTCGAACTTCATGTTGTCGCGCAGGTAGTCGAAACCGAACTCGTTGTTGGTGCCGTAGGTGATGTCGGCGTGGTAGGCCTCGCGCCGGGCCTCGTCGTCCATGCCGTGCAGGATGGTGTCCACGGTGAGCCCCAGGAAGCGGTAGATCTCGCCCATCCAGGCGGCGTCGCGCCGGGCCAGGTAGTCGTTGACCGTGACCACGTGCACCCCCTTGCCGGCCAGGGCGTTCAGATAGACCGGCAGGGTGGCGACCAGGGTCTTGCCCTCGCCGGTCTTCATCTCGGCGATGCAGCCCCGGTGCAGGATGATGCCGCCGACGAGCTGCACGTCGTAGGCCCGCATCTTGAGCACCCTCTTCCCCGCCTCCCGGGCCACCGCAAAGGCCTCGGGCAGGATGTCGTCCAGGGTGGCGCCCTGCGCCAGACGTTCCTTGAACTCCACCGTCTTGGCCCTTAAGCCCTCGTCGTCCAGGGCCTGGATGGCGGGCTCCAGGCGGTTGATCTGGTCGATGATCGGCCTGATTTGCTTCAAGACCCGCTCGTTCTTGCTGCCGAAGACCTTGGTGAGGATGGTGCCAATCATAAGGTGGTGCTCCTAAAAAATGCCAGGGCCTGGCGTTGGCCCTGGGTGATGGCCGTGGGGTTTGTCAAGGCTCCCAGATCAGGGCGATCTCGTTACAGTCCGGGAACTTGGGGCAGTTGATGCAGTCGCTCCACACCTTGTGGGGCAACTCGTTCTTGTCGATCTCCCTGAAGCCCATTTTCTTGAAGAATCCCGGCTGATAGGTCAGGGTGAACACCTGGGAGATGCCAAGCGCCTCGGCCTCCGCCAGGCAGGCCCGCACCAGGCCGGTGCCGATGTCTTGCCCCTGGAAGCCTTCCAGCACGGCCAGGGAGCGGATCTCGGCCAGGTTTTCCCAGCAGACGTGCAGGGCCGCCGAGCCGGCCAGGATTCCGGCCTCCGGGCCGCCGTCCTCGTCGCTCACCCAGACCTTGAAGTCGCGGAGCTGATCATACAGGGAACTGAGCGCCCTGCCAAGCAACTTTCCCTGGGCCGCGAAGTGGCTGAGCAGGGTGTGGATGGCCTTGATGTCGGCCATGGTGGCGTTTCGGATCATGGTCTTCTCGGATAAGAATCTGGGGACGGCGGCCCTTGACTCAAGGGGCGGGGTAGCGTTTCTGGCTCTCGGACACCAGGGAGATGAACACCTTGCTCTGTTCGCTGGCCTCCAGTTTAGCCGCCAGGTCGTTGGCCGCGGCCAGGCTGTCGAAGTGGCCCACCATCACCCGGCAGAGGTTGCCGTCCGCGTCCGGTTGGAGATAGAAGGCGTCGTAGCTGCGCGCCCGCCACTGGGCCACCGCCTTCAGGGCCCGCTGCTCCTCACGGAAGGCCCCCACCTGGATGGCGAAGAACGAGGGGCCGTTCTCGTCTTTCTGGCGGGCCGATTCGTCCGGGGTCTTGGCCGGGGTGGCGTCGGCGGCCTGGTGGGCTGACGGGGCGGCGGATTCCGTCCCCTCGATACCGGCCTTGCCCGGCGGCGGCCCGTTCTTCAGCAGCTTGGCCGCCGCCCCCATCAGCTCCCGGGGGTCGGTGGACAGGGTGGATTGCAGCCCCGACTGGCCGGTCCACACCCCGAACAGGTACATCCACAAAAATACGCAGAAGGCGACCACCGCCAGGCCCAGGATGCCGCCGATGCCCAGCTCGATGCGCACCAGGACGTTCTCTTTCGGGGCCTTGCGCGCCATGGGTACTTTACATGCTCTCCGGGGCCGAGACCCCGATCAGGTTTAAGCCGTTTCTGAGCACGATCCGCAGGCCGTCCACCAGGGCCAGCCGGGCCTGGCTCAAGGCGGCGTCCTCGCCCAGCACCCGGTGCCGGTTGTAGTAGCTGTGGAATTGGCCCGCCAGCTCCTGGAGGTAGAAGACCACCCGGTGGGGGGCGAGCTCGCGGGCGGCGTCTAGCACCAGCTCGGGGTAGGTGGATATGGCCTTTAACAGCCCCAGTTCCTCGGGCTCGGTCAAGAGCGCCAGCCTAGCCTGGTCGCTCTCGCCCTTGACCAGGCCCTTTTCGTCCGCCTGGCGCAGGATGCTGCACAGCCGGGCGTGGCCGTATTGCACGTAATAGACCGGGTTCTCCTGGCTCTGCTGGGTGGCGAGCGTGAGGTCGAACTCCAGTTGGCTGTCGGCCTTGCGCATCAGGAAGAAGAAGCGGGCCACGTCCGCCCCCACCTCGGCCAGCAGTTCGTCCACGGTGACGAAGGTGGCCTTGCGGGTGGACATCTTGACCTGCTTGCCGTCCCGCAGCAGGGTCACGAACTGGTGCAGCACCACCGTCACTCGGCTATCGTCGTAGCCCAGGGCCCGGACCCCGGCCAGCACGTCGGGGACGGTGGCGATGTGGTCAGAGCCGAAGATGTTGACCATCCAGTCGAAGCCGCGCTTGAATTTTTCCCGGTGGTAGGCGATGTCCGGCAGCCGGTAAGTAGGCTCGCCGGTTGACTTTATGATCACCCGATCCTGATCCAGGCCCAGGGCGGTGGTCTTAAACCACACCGCCCCCTCCTGCTCGTACACCAGGCCCTTGGCCCGCAGCTCGGCCACCACCTCGTCGATATGGCCCTCGTCGTAGAGGGAGTGCTCGTTGTAGTAGTTGTCGAAGTGGATGCCTAGCCGGGTAAGCGTCGCGTTGATGTCGGCGAAGATGGCCCGCTCGGCCTTGGCCTTGAAGGGGGCGAGATCGTCTGCGCCGCGGAGCCGCTCGCCCTCCTCGGCTAGTAATTCCCTGGCGATATCGATGATGTATTGCCCCTGGTAGCCGTCCTCGGGAAACTGGCCGGGCTCGCCCAGCAGCTCCAGATACCGGGCCCGCACCGACTGGGCCAGCACCCGCATCTGGCGGCCGGCGTCGTTGTAGTAGTACTCGCGGGTCACCTGATGGCCGGTGGCGGTAAGCAGCCGGCAGATGGCGTCCCCCAGCACCGCCTGGCGGCCGTGGCCGACGCTCAAGGGGCCGGTGGGGTTGGCGCTCACGAACTCGACCAGCACCCGTTTGCCCGCCCCGGCCTGGCTCTTGCCAAAGGTGGCGTCCTGGGCCGCGATCTCGGAGAGCGTCTCCTGCCAGACCTGGGGCCGGATGAAGAAGTTGACAAAGCCCGGCCCGGCGATCTCCATCCTGTCCAGCAGCGGGCAGTCACAAAGCAGCTCGACCAACTGGCCGGCCACGACCCGAGGGTTTTGCCTAGCCCGTCCCGCCACCACCAGGGCCAGGTTGGTGGCCAGATCGCCCTGGCCCTCCCGTTTGGGCTGCTCGACGGTGAAGGCGCCCGCCGCCTCCTCGGGCCAGCCGTGCCGGGTGACGCCGGCCTTAAAACATTCGGTTAGTATCCCTTTCAGTCGGGTGCGGATCATGATGGACTACACATTGGAATTATTTATTTTTTCTAAAGCCCATTCATCTGCAAATGCTTTAACCAATGAATCTTCATCTAAATACATTGTATATCGGTTTATATTCATTTTTTTTAAATCGGTCATAATTATATATTTTGCGCTACATTCTATTTCAATCTCGCATACAGAATGTTGACTATTAGATGATTTAACTTCATCGTAAGAAATAAATTCCCATTCGTCACGATATTTCATGGGAATCAAATACTCTGATTGTTGAGAAAAATGTCTTTTTCCTGCTTCAACATACCTACCTGCGTGCCTAAATTCAGGGGTATTATTGTCTCTACTTATTATATTCGGTTCAGCATAGATGAAAACCTTCCCATTTTTGTTACTCTCATTAAAATCTTCGCAAGCGAAAAACAATGCAATATAAGGTGAACTTGACCAATCAATTATAGGTGTCGGAAATCCATGATGTCTCAGGTAAGCAAGATATTCCATCTCTGGAAGAGACCGCGAATCTTCGTCATATTTTTCAAAGCTATATGGGTATCCATTCAACGTAGCCTTTCTTTCAAACTTGCGATCTAAAATTGGATTCAATAACGGTTTGTATCTATCTATTATCCGATAGTACTCACTGCATTTAATTGTTTTTTTTCCATGTCGCTCTAATGATGTTTTTATTCCCCACTCATGATCTTTCTGCCCACGATATAAAATGACACGACTATCCATGGTGTTATTTGCGTTCTTGATTTTTAGCAGCTCAGCATTGTATTCATCTATTGTTGAGATCATTTGCCCCCCCCGAAGTCACTTCAGAGTACCTTTTGGAGATTATTGATAAAAACTATCAATCTTATGGCGTATCCTACTATTCTTCTCCGTTATCAACATAGATCCTCGGCACCCGGTGGCTGATCGCGGTCAGCACCTCGTAGCTGATGGTGCCGAGGAGCCGGGCGATATCATCGGCGGTGATCTTCTCGTTCCCCTGGCTACCGATCAGCACCGCCTCCTCGCCGTTGTAGGCCTCGCCGTCGCCCAGGCAG